>NZ_JACVZO010000013.1:0-72482 GCF_017151845.1 Staphylococcus sp. EG-SA-17 | reverse complement strand
AAGAGAACTTGGTTTTGTATTAATGGCACTTAATATAAGAAAAGTAGTAGCTCAACGAGCTGAAAATAATCAAAAAATTTATAAAAAAGACAATTTCTATATTATTTCAATAGAAATTGTCTTTTTTTCACTTATCCAAGAACTTTATGTCCCGGACTCTTCGATATTATGAAGTTTTATGAAAGATAGAATTATATCAGTTTTTGTAGTACATTTAGACTATTAAAATTTGTTTATTACATTCTTGGCGGTTTCACTTATCAATTTATCATTAGGTTTATCACTTTTATTGTCTTTATTCGTAAAAATGACTAAAATAATAGGTTCAGATTGGTTCTTAGGATAAATAAAAGCTACATCATTTCTAGAAGCATATGTTATTGCTTGACCACTTTTATCAGCAACCTTATAGTCTTTTGGAACACCATCTTTAATTAAAGTGTCTCCGTTTTTATTATTTAACATTAAATCAAGTAAGAAATTTTTATTTTTTTTGCTTAATTTTCCATTTGCGATAAGTTTATTTAAAGTCTTGCCGAAAGCAGCAGGCGTTGAAGTATCTTTTTTGCTCTTTGGTGAATAGTAATTTAATTCTATTTCATATCTAACTGGATTTGTTACTTTATCTCCCAATTTTTTTAAACGTTTTTTAATTTTTTTGATTCCACCGATTTCGTTTATAATTTTATTGTTTGCTGTATTATCACTATACTTCATTGAAGCCTCAATAAGTTCTTTTAAAGTGATATCTTTTCCTACATATTTTTCTAAAATAGGAGAATAAGCAACTATATCATCTTTGTTAATATGTACTTTTTTATTTAACTTATTATAAGGTACTTGTTCTAACAAAATAGCACTATTTATCGCTTTTGAAGTTGAAGCATAGGCAAATCTCTTATCGGCATTAAATTTTACTTCCTTACCACTTTTAGTATCTAATGCATAGACACCAATATTAGCATTATATTTCTTTTCTAAATTATTTAACTCTTTAGCATGTGAACTGGTTGAATTACATGCACTTAAAACTAAAGCAATTGCAATTAAAAGTATTAACTTTTTCAAAATATACCCTCCAATATTACAGTTGTAATTTCTATAAATCAATAATATTACAATTGTAATATTCGCGTCAATAGTTTATTATAATTATTTGAAAGAAGGTGTTGAAATGGCTAAGTTATTAATAATGAGCATAGTAAGCTTTTGTTTTATATTTCTATTGTTATTATTTTTTAGGTACATATTAAAACGCTATTTTAATTATATGTTAAATTATAAAGTTTGGTATCTAACTCTTCTTGCAGGATTAATTCCTTTCATCCCTATTAAATTCTCTTTTTTTAAATTTAATAATTTGAATAATCAAGAGCCCACAGTTGAAAGTAATTCACACAATTTGAATCCTAACATAAATACCACTAAACCTGTTCATGAGTTTACAACAGACATCCATAAGATTAATTGGGATTCAATAGATAATATCTGCACAGTTATTTGGATAGTTTTAGTTATTATTTTAAGTTTTAAATTTTTAAATTCTTTATTATATCTTAAGTATTTAAAGAAACAGTCACTTTATCTAAATGAAAAAGAAAAAGATAAAATAAACAAGATACTTTTCAATCATCAATATAAAAGAAATATTGTGATTCGAAAAGCAGAATCTATTCATTCTCCAATAACTTTTTGGTATGGAAAATATATTATTTTGATTCCCAGTTTATATTTTAAAAGTATAAATGACAAAAAACTAAAATATATAATATTGCACGAGTATGCTCATGCTAAAAACAGAGATACTTTGCATTTAATTATCTTTCATATTTTTTCTATTGCTATGAGTTATAATCCACTAATACAAATTGTAAAAAGAAAGATGATTCATGACAATGAAGTAGAAGCCGATAGATTTGTCCTTAATAATATTAACAAAAATGAATTTAAGTCTTATGCGGAAGCTATTATGGATTCCGTATTAAAAACCCCATTTTTCAACAAAAATATATTAAGCCATTCATTTAATGGTAAAAAATCATTACTCAAAAGAAGATTAATTAATATAAAAGAAGCCAATTTGAAAAAGCAGTCAAAATTAATTCTAATTTTTGTTTGTATTTTTACTTTTTTTATCATGATAATTCAAAGCCAGTTTTTAATGGGGCAATCCTTAACTGATTATAATTATAAAAAGCCCTTACAAAGCGATTACCAAATTTTAGATGAAAGTAAAAATTTTGGTTCAAATAGTGGATCTTTCGTTATGTACAGCATGAAGAAAGACAAATACTATATTTATAATGAAAAAGAAAGTAGAAAAAGATATTCTCCTGATTCAACATACAAAATTTATTTAGCA
The DNA here is from genome assembly GCF_017151845.1 of Staphylococcus sp. EG-SA-17. Lineage (NCBI taxonomy): Bacteria > Bacillati > Bacillota > Bacilli > Caryophanales > Staphylococcaceae > Staphylococcus > Staphylococcus sp. EG-SA-17. The sequence goes on along the minus strand of NZ_JACVZO010000013.1, from coordinate 70,120 downwards.
CTGTTTGGACTTGACCGTCATATTATAAGTGATAAAAATTCACGTATGTTATGGAATCATAATCATTATCCTTTCGATTCTTGGAATAAGGATCAAGATTTAAATACGGCAATACAAAACTCTGTTAATTGGTACTTCGAACGTATTAGTAATCAAATATCAAAGAACTATACTTATGATCAACTCAAGCAATTAAATTATGGTAATAAAAATTTGGGAAGTTATAAAGCCTACTGGTTGGAAGATAGTTTGAAAATATCTAATCTTGAACAAGTAATAGTTTTGAAAAATATGATGGAACAAAATAACCATTTTAGTAAAAATGAAAAGAAACAATTATCTTCTTCGTTATTGATTAGAAAAAATGAAAATTATGCATTGTATGGGAAAACAGGTACAGGTATAGTAAACGGGAAGTACAATAATGGGTGGTTTGTAGGTTACGTAATTACAAATCATGATAAGTATTATTTTTCTACACATTTATCAGATGAAAAAGCCTCTGGTGAAAATGCTAAATTAATAAATGAAAAAATATTAAAAGAAATGGGTGTTTTAAATGGCCAATAAGCAAGTTGAAATAACTATGGCTGAATGGGATGTTATGAATATAATATGGAATAAAAAATCAGTATCAGCTAATGAAATTGTAGTTGAGATTCAAAAAAATAAAGAAGTTAGCGATAAGACGATTAGAACATTAATTACAAGACTATATAAAAAAGAGATTATAAAACGATATAAATATAATAATATTTATTTTTACTCATCAATTATTAAAGAAGATGATATTAAAATGAAAACTGCTAAAACCTTTCTTAATAAATTGTATGGAGGGGATATGAAAAGTTTAGTGCTTAATTTTGCGAAAAATGAAGAATTAAATAACAAAGAAATTGAAGAATTGCAAGACATTTTAAATGATATTAGTAAAAAATAAATAGATATAGGGTTCAAACATAATACATATATAAATTATGTTTGAACCCTATTAAATTAGATTTTTTATGAGATTAGTACATATAACAAAAGGAGCCCATTTAATCATGCCTCTTCCCATAGGTATATTGTTATCTAGTAATTCTCTTGGAACGTTACGATAATCAGTTTCTTCTTCATAACTTGTCATCCTTAATTCACCCCAATCTGATAATTACATTATACGAACATGTGTTCTATTTTGCAACAAAAATTTTGTGGAAGCATAAACGCGTTAATAATTAATGCTCGTGTAAGTAAAAAAGAGGGATTAATTAAAATCGAATAATGACATATCATAGCAAATAGTTCTTTTAAAGTAGTTAAACAGTTTTAGCGTTAAGGAAATGATAAATGATTGTTAATTCTAGCTAAAATTTAATAAAATGAAAATAAGACTGACATGGAGGGGTAAAAGTAATGACAAATGGATATATTGGTTCTTACACTAAAAAGAATGGTAAAGGGATTTATCGTTTTGAATTAAACGAAAATCAGTCACGTATTGATTTATTAGAAACAGGATTTGAATTAGAAGCGTCTACATATTTGGTGCGTAATAACGAAGTTTTATATGGAATCAACAAAGAAGGAGAACAATGCGGTGTTGCGAGTTTGAAAATTGATGACAATGGTGAATTGCATTTATTAAATAAATGTTTGTCTTCAAAAGCTGGTACAGGTTGTTATGTATCGATTTCAGAAGATAAACGATATTTATTTGAAGCGGTATATGGTGCTGGCATCATACGTATGTATGAATTAAATACGCACACAGGTGAAATTATACGTCTAATTCAAGAACTTGCACATGATTTTCCAACAGGTACACATGAAAGACAAGATCATCCACACGCACATTATATTAATCAAACTCCAGATGGTAAGTACGTTGCAGTAACAGATTTAGGTGCTGATCGTATCGTTACTTATAAATTTGATGACAACGGGTTTGAATTTTATAAAGAATCTTTATTTAAAGATAGTGATGGGACAAGACATATTGAATTTCATGATAATGGAAAATTTGCTTATGTCGTACACGAATTATCAAATACTGTGAGTGTTGCAGAATATAATGACGGTAAATTTGAAGAGCTCGAGCGTCATTTAACAATTCCTGAAAACTTTGATGGAGATACTAAACTTGCAGCAGTGCGTTTATCTCATGATCAACAATTCTTATATGTATCTAATAGAGGGCATGATAGCATTGCAATTTTTAAAGTTCTTGATAATGGTCAACACTTAGAACTAGTAACAATTACTGAAAGTGGTGGTCAATTCCCAAGAGATTTTAATATTGCCTCATCAGATGACCTTTTAGTTTGTGCTCATGAGCAAGGAGATTCAGTTGTAACTGTTTTCGAAAGAAATAAAGAAACAGGTAAAATTACGCTATGTGATAACACTCGTGTAGCATCTGAAGGTGTATGTGTCATATTTTAATCTTTAATTAATCATGATAAAAAGAAAACCATGTTTCCAAAAAATTTATGTATACCTTGAAATTTATTGTTTTCAAGAACATCAAATTATGGAAGCATGGTTTATTTTTGGCTCAAAAATTAATTTTTAAAGAAAGCTTTGATGTATTTAAATTTACCTTTATATGGTGGTAAATGGACACCTGATTCTAATCGTGTAGATTTGAAAATGTAGCTTTTTTCATGTGTAAAAGTGTCGAATGAATATTTACCATGATAGCGTCCCATACCTGAGGCGCCAACACCACCAAATGGTAATTTAGGATTCGCTAGGTGCATCAATGTATCATTAATAGCGCCGCCGCCAAATGATAGCTCGTTTATTACACGTTGTGTAGCATTTTCATCTTCGCTAAATAAATATAAACTCAAAGGTTTTGGTCTTTGGTGAATAAAGGCTATTGCTTCATCCAATGACTGATACGTTAAAATCGGTAAGATAGGACCAAAAATTTCTTCTTGCATAATTGCTGAATCACTTGTAACGTGATCTAACAATGTTGGTTCTATATAACGTTCATCCTCATCACTATGACCACCAAATACAATATTCATTTGTTCACTGTTAAGTAATGAAGTCAGACGATGATAATGTTTAAGGTTTACAATGCGGCCATAATCTGGACTTTGTTGTATATTTTGACCATAAAATTCACGCAACGTTTTTGATAGGGCTGTGATTAAATCATCTTTTACAGATTCGTGTACTAAAATGTAATCTGGTGCAACACATGTTTGGCCGGCATTAGTGAATTTCCCAAAACAAATGCGCTCACTAGCAACTTTAATATTCGCTGTTTCATCAACGATGACTGGAGATTTACCGCCCATTTCTAATGTCACAGGAACTAAATTTTCGCTGGCAGCTTGATAAACGATTTTGCCTACATTTTCACTTCCTGTAAAGAAGACATAGTCAAAAGGTAAGTGAATTAACGTTTGCGTTTCTTCAATTCCTCCCTCAATAACTTCAATGTAATTTGCATCAAATGTTTCATTGATTAATCGTTTAATCACTCGTGCAACATTTGGTGTCAACTCAGATGGTTTAATAATTGCCGTATTACCTGCTGCAATAGCACCGATTAAAGGTTCGAACACTAGTTGAAAAGGATAGTTAAATGGTGCAATGATCAAAACTGTTCCATAAGGTTCTTTTTTGATATAGCTTTTTGTTGGAAATAAATATAAAGGTGTGTCTACATTTTTTGTTTTAGTCCAGTTTTTAAGTTCCTTACGGGCATTTTTGATACTTTTCAAAGTTATGCCAATTTCAGTAGCATAAGCTTCGACTTTATTTTTTCCTAAATCTGTATATAGTGCTTCTAAAATATCGCTCTCGTATGATTTAATAGCTTTGCTTAACTTCTTTAATTGCTCTTTTCTAAAACTAATATCTTTAGTTTGTTGTGTATTGAAAAAAGCTTTACTGTCATAAAATTTTTGCTCAATAATATTCATAATGAAAAGAACCTCCTTATATGATTATTTTGGAAAAAGTGATTAATTGATTTGAATGTTGTGGCCGTTAATTTTAAATGGTCTTTCGAATTATATATGTTGAAAGTTGAAAATAGAGCGATGAATCGTGTACATAATAATATTTATAACTTTAATCATAACGAAAAAGGTAGGAAGAAAACAAAAATTTATACTCAACATCGCAAATATTTTAAGAAAATGTAAAGACAAAAGGGGAATTGTATAGAAATCACTAATCTGTGGGTTAGGGTAGCTAAAGGAATGAAAACTACTATTGAAAAGGGGTTGTAAATTAGTCAAACGTAAATAAAAAACAGTTCATTGAAAGTGAAATAAATTCTACTTTAATGAACTGTTAGTTAAATACAACATGTCTATGATTAGACAGTAATATAGTATTATTTTGTTAATGCTTCAGTGATTTGAGGTACGATTTGTTTTTTTCGAGAAACAACACCAGATAAGAAGGCCATGTCATCTTCTAATTGAACATTGAATGCTTCGCCGACTTTATCTTTTTCAGCACCTACAACTAAAATTTTAGAATCACTATTAATGATGTCAGTAACAACAAGTACAAATAAGTCATATTTTTCTTGTGCACTTACAGCTAACATTTCTTTTTCTAAATCTTCTTTACGATTTAACACTTCGTCAAGGTCAACAGCATTAACTTGTGCAATACGAGTCACATAGTCACCCATAGTAAATGATTTAGCATCCATGTTTAATAAGAATTCAACTGATTTATCAGTTGTTGAAGCACCTGCTTTTAACATATCTAAGCCGTACTTTTGAATATCAACTTTAGCAATATCTTTTAATTCTTCAGCTGCTTTAACATCTTGTTGTGTACATGTTGGTGATTTGAAAAGTAAGCTATCTGAGATAATTGCTGATAACATTAAACCGGCAATTTCAGGTTTAATTTCAAAGCCACGTTCTCTAAACATTTTGTATAAAATTGTAGCTGTACAACCAACTGGTTCAGCACGATAACATAAAGGACCAGCAGTTTCGAAATTTGCAATTCTGTGATGATCAATTACATGCTTAATTGTAGCAGAGGCAATCGTATCAGAACTTTGTTGGAATTCGTTATGATCAACTAAGATAACATCTTGACCATCTAAATCATCCGTTAATAATTCCGGAGCAGGTACATTAAATGTATCTAACGCGAATTGAGTTTCTGCACTCACATCACCTAAACGGTATGCTTTGGCTCCTGAATTACCTCTAAGTTGTTCAAATTCTGCCATAATAATCGCAGATGAAATTGCATCAGTGTCTGGATTCTTATGTCCGAAAATATATGTTTTAGCCATTGTCAAATATCTCCCTTGTATATTGTATTCTTTATAATTATTTTAGCACGATTTAAACGTGTTGTTCTACCTCTGCACCTAATGAGTTTTTGAAATGTGCAAGTGCCCATTCATGCCCTTTTTGATTAAATGAAGCCACTCCCTCAGCAGGTACTGAAATTTTATAACCTAAGTTGTATGCAGAAATTGCTGTATGTAACACGCAAATATCGGTACATACACCAACGATTTCGACTTGATTAATACTTCTTTCTCTCAATAAACTATCAAGCGGGGTACCAAAGAACGAATCATAGCGCGTTTTATCAATGAAATGTACATTAGGTTGCGCTTTAATTGTTTCGTATAATTTACCTACTTTACCGTATAATTCTCTACCACTTGTATCTACGATATTGTGTGGTGGGAATAATTTACTTTCAGGATGATGAATGTCATGTAAATAATGTAAATCCATTAAAAAGAATATATGGTCTTGATAATAATTAAAGTCATTGATACGAGAAACAATAAAATCTTCAATATTTTGTCCAGGTTTACCGCATGTTAGTAAGCCGTCGTCTGCGATAAAGTCATATGAATAGTCAACAACTAATAGTGCGCGATGTGTCATTCAACATCTCTCCTATATAATAATAAAATAAACTCCCATCTATTCATAAATGCTAGAGTATTTTTTAACCCTAATGGTTAATATATAAATATAGATTAAGTATATAGATTAATCAACTTTTTTGGAAGAGCAAATCACGCAATCAACAAATATTATAAGATGTTTTTACGATAGCTTTAAAATAGCTGTAATAGAATATTAAATGTGACAAACTTAGAACTAATATCAAGTGTTGATGTTTTCAATATAAAAATGCTAATAGATGGCATCACGAGATTTATGACTATCTGTTAAATCAACCTAACACGATTATAATTTGAATAATTGGTTAATATATGAGTAATTAGAAAATAGACAAAGGATGACGATTTATGTATATCAATATGAAAGATTATGGGTTAACAGGCATAAACAAAACTAAAGATACTCGAGCAATACAACGTGCGTTAAATCGTGGAAGATGTAAACCAACGACAGTTTATATACCGAAAGGGACGTATGATATTTGCAAACCATTAACGATATATGGCAATACAACACTTTTGTTGGATAATGAAACTATTTTACGCCGATGTCATTCTGGTCCTTTATTAAAAAATGGTCATCGCTTTGGTTTTTATCGTGGTTATAATGGACACAGTCATATTCATATTAAAGGCGGCAAGTTTGATATGAATGGCGTATCGTATCCTTATAACAATACAGCTATGTGCATTGGGCATGCTGAAGATATTCAATTAATAGGTGTGACTATTAAGAATGTAGTGAGTGGTCATGCAATTGATGCTTGCGGGATTAATGGACTCTATATTAAAAGCTGTTCATTTGAAGGATTTATAGACTATAGTGGCGAACGCTTTTATTCTGAAGCAATACAATTAGACATTCAAGTACCTGGTGCTTTTCCAAAATTCGGAACGACAGATGGTACGATAACGAAAAATGTCGTTATCGAAGATTGTTATTTTGGACCTTCAGAATTGCCCGAAATGGGAAGTTGGAATCGTGCTATTGGCTCACATGCAAGTAGACATAATCGTTACTATGAGAATATTCATATTAGAAATAATATATTTGAAGATATACAAGGTTATGCATTAACTCCCTTGAAGTATAAAGATGCTTTCATTATTAATAATAAGTTTATTAACTGTGAGGGTGGTATTAGATATTTAGGAGTTAGAGATGGTAAAAATGCTGCAGATGTGATGACAGGAAAAGACTTAGGTTCCCAAGCAGGCATAAATATGAATATCATTGGAAATGAATTTAAAGGATCAATGTCTAAAGATGCGATACATGTACATAATTATAATAATGTTAAACATAAAGATGTATTAATCGTTGGGAATACATTCAATGATTCGACTCAATCAATTCATTTAGAAGATATTGATACAGTGTTTTTAAGTCCTGTTGAAGCGGGTATTCAAGTTACTACAATCAATATAGATGAAATAAAAAAGTAAAAAGTTTCGCATGACATTAGGATTAAGAATAGTAGATAATTTTTGAAAGCGCATTCATAAAACGGTATAAATATGCTATAATAAACCCAATTATCTGATAAAAGGGGTATTTTGACGGTAATGATAATACAAGATAGACAACTTTCTATACTCTAATATAGTGAGTTGAAGTAGCTTGTCATAATCATCATGAGGGGGAAATTTATGGCTTATTTCAATCAACATCAATCAATGATATCGAAAAGGTATTTAACATTCTTTTCAAAATCAAAGAAAAAGAAACCGTTTAGTGCGGGACAACTTATTGGACTAATATTAGGTCCATTACTTTTCCTATTAACATTATTGTTCTTTCATCCACAAGACTTACCTTGGAAAGGCGTATATGTCTTAGCGATTACTTTATGGATTGCGACTTGGTGGATTACTGAAGCAATTCCTATTGCAGCAACGAGCTTATTACCAATTGTGTTATTACCATTAGGTCACATACTTACACCAGAACAAGTATCATCCGAATATGGTAATGATATTATCTTTTTGTTTTTAGGTGGATTTATTTTGGCAATTGCAATGGAAAGATGGAATTTACATACGAGAGTAGCTTTGACTATTATTAATTTAATTGGTGCAAGCACTTCAAAAATATTACTTGGATTCATGGTGGCAACAGGATTCTTATCTATGTTTGTATCGAACACTGCAGCTGTAATGATCATGATTCCGATTGGTTTAGCAATTATTAAGGAAGCACATGATTTACAAGAAGCCAATACGAATCAAACAAGTATTCAAAAGTTTGAAAAATCTCTAGTTTTAGCAATTGGCTATGCAGGTACGATTGGTGGCTTGGGTACATTAATCGGAACCCCGCCGCTAATTATTTTAAAAGGACAATACATGCAACATTTTGGACATGAAATTAGTTTTGCTAAATGGATGATTGTAGGGATTCCAACGGTCATTGTTTTGTTAGGTATTACTTGGCTCTATTTAAGATATGTTGCGTTTAGACATGATTTGAAATATTTACCTGGTGGTCAGACGTTAATTAAACAAAAGCTAGACGAGCTTGGCAATATGAAGTATGAAGAAAAGGTAGTACAAACTATCTTTGTACTTGCCAGCTTATTATGGATTACAAGAGAGTTTCTTCTGAAAAAATGGGAAGTTACGTCATCCGTTGCAGATGGTACGATTGCTATTTTTATATCAATATTATTATTTATTATTCCAGCTAAAAATACTGAAAAACATCGACGTATCATTGACTGGGAAGTTGCAAAAGAGCTCCCTTGGGGTGTCTTAATTTTATTTGGTGGCGGTTTAGCATTAGCGAAAGGTATTTCTGAAAGTGGTTTAGCAAAATGGTTAGGCGAACAGTTGAAATCATTAAATGGTGTCAGTCCGATTCTTATTGTAATCGTCATAACTATCTTTGTCCTATTTTTAACTGAAGTGACATCTAATACCGCAACTGCAACGATGATTTTACCGATTTTAGCAACGTTATCTGTTGCGGTTGGTGTGCATCCATTACTACTTATGGCACCTGCAGCTATGGCGGCTAACTGTGCATACATGTTACCAGTAGGGACACCACCGAATGCAATTATCTTTGGTTCAGGTAAAATATCTATCAAACAAATGGCATCAGTAGGATTCTGGGTAAACTTAATCAGTGCAATAATTATTATTTTAGTTGTGTATTATGTAATGCCTATAGTTTTAGGTATTGATATAAATCAACCACTGCCATTGAAATAGTAATTGCAGATTAGAACGAAAAATAAAAGGTTACATTAGCAATTGCTTGAACGAGTGGTAACGAAACGTATACCGCAGCATCGTGTAAAAACAATACAAACAAAAGAAAGTGAACCAAGGATGGATTTCTATTTTAATCCTTGGTTGACTCTTTATTTTATTTAAATTGCAGAACCTAGAAAATATAGTTTAATTAAAAGCACCAATCATTTCTACTTTGAAATCTAAGGTTTCTAAAATAGCAATGACTTTCTTTATATCTGTCGTAATTGCAGAATCAGCCTGAACGAAAAATCGATACATACCTAATTGTGTTTTTAAAGGACGAGACTCAATCCAGGATAAATTAATATTAAACAAAGCAAATGTATTAAGCACACTTGCTAACAACCCAGGTTTATCATGCATTGGTGTAATTAAAAACATCAATGATGTCGCATTTTGATCAAATTGCTGCTGATTTTTTATAACTAAAAAACGTGTCACGTTATGTGGATAGTCTTCAATATGTGTATCAATAGGTGTAAAACCATAAGCTTCGCCACTACCTAAAGGTGCAATTGCTGCAACGCCATTTTCAATTTTAGTCAAACTTTGAATTGTACTGTCGACATAATCATAGTCAAATTGATGTTGATGTATGTAATTTGTTGTTTGACTGATTGCTGGTGCAATAGAATACACTTTTTTAATATCAGAAATGGTGTTCGAACCATTACCATATAATGCAAAGTTAATATCTAGACGTATTTCACCGTGTGCAAAGACATCTTGCTGTGCAAGTGCATCTGCCACAATGTTGATTGTTCCTTCTATAGAATTTTCAATAGGGACAACACCAATCGATGTGTCATCATCTGCAACTGCCTTGATGACTTCAAATAAATTTGACTTTGGTTGAAAAGTTGCTTCATTTTCAGAAAAATACTGACGACAAGCCAAATATGAAAATGTACCTTTAGGGCCTAAATAATATAATTGCATATGCTACACCTCTACTAACTTAATGATGGAAAGGGCACTGGTTAGCATTTGATTCTTTCTTTTTATAGAAAAAGTTTGGATCTTTTACTGTATTGTCATATCCGTGATGATAATTTGACGTCAATGTTGGAGATAATGGCGGCGCTAGCCAAGACCATTTTCCGGTAACTTGACGACCTTGTTGTGCTTCATTACGTTCGAATAGTTCGAATTGCTTTGCAGCGGTCAAATGATCGACAATTGATACGCCTTCTTTTTTAAAGGAATGATACACAGCATAGTTCAATTCAACAAGTGCTCGATCTTTATTAAATGAATTATTTTTAAGTGTATCAAATTCAAACGCATCTGCAACTTTTTCTAGTAAATTGTAACGGTAATCATCAATAAAGTTACGTACGCCAATTTCAGTTACCATATACCAACCGTTAAAGGGGGCAGTTGGATATACAATGCCACCGATTTTTAAGTCCATATTGGAAATGATAGGGACTGCATACCATTTTAAGTTCAATTTTCTTAATTTTGGATAATGATTATGTTCAATAGGTACTTCTTTAATTAATGAAGTAGGATATTCGTAAAATTTAACTGACTCATTAGGTAATTGGTAAATTAGTGGTAACACGTCAAAATTAGTACCTTTTCCTTTCCAACCTAAGTGATTTGCTAAGCGTGTAACTTCTTTTTCAGCAGGATCACCACAATTGTCATAGCCAGCATAGCGAATTAATTGATTGTTGAAAATTTTAGGTCCATCCTTTGGAGCATATATAGTAATATACGGCTTTAATTTACCTTCATTTGTAGCCTGTGTAATATGATAAGTAATTGATGATAAGAACGATGCTTCGTCAGTAACATCTCTTGCATCAATGACATTTAACGAATCCCAAAATAAACGACCAATGCAACGATTTGAATTACGCCAAGCCATTTTAGCACCATAAATAAGTTCTTCTTCTGTATGTGTATATGTCCCAGTTTCTTTTATTTCTAGTTCAATGTCATGTAAACGTTTATTGATAATTTGCGTTTCATAATGACACTCTTTATACATGTTTTCTATGAAAGCTTGAGCCTCTTTAAATAACATTAACAACACCTCGCTTTATATTATAGTCTACATTATTAAAATACTCTTAAAAATTATGTATATGTCATTAAATTGTTGGTTGATTTTAATTAAAAGTATGGAAATTAAGGGGCTCTTATGTATATAAAAAAATGAATTATGATAAAATGTAAGAAAATATTTAGGTCGATTGGAGAGATACGAGTGTACCAATTAGAAGACGACAGTTTAATGTTACATAATGACTTATATCAAATAAATATGGCTGAAAGTTATTGGAATGATAATATTCATGAAAAAATGGCTGTATTTGATTTGTATTTTAGAAAAATGCCATTTAATAGTGGCTATGCTGTTTTTAATGGTTTAAAACGCGTCATTGATTTTATAGAACATTTTGGATTTTCAGAATCTGATTTGGAATATTTAAAGTCTATTGGCTACAAGGATGATTTCTTATCATATTTAAAAGATTTAAAATTCACAGGTAGCATCCGTTCGATGCAAGAAGGCGAATTATGCTTTGGTAACGAACCATTGTTACGCGTAGAAGCACCATTGATTCAAGCGCAATTAATAGAAACAATTTTATTAAACATTGTAAATTTCCATACACTAATTACAACAAAGGCTAGTAGAATTCGTCAAATTGCATCAAATGATAAATTAATGGAGTTTGGTACACGTCGTGCGCAAGAAATTGATGCAGCATTGTGGGGCGCTAGAGCTGCTTACATCGGGGGCTTTGATTCTACAAGTAATGTTAGGGCGGGTAAATTATTTGGTATACCTGTGTCTGGTACACATGCACATGCATTTGTCCAAACTTATGGAGACGAATATGTTGCCTTCAAAAAATATGCTGAAAGACATAAAAATTGTGTGTTCCTAGTAGATACATTCCATACTTTAAAATCTGGCGTGCCAAATGCAATAAAAGTTGCAAAAGAATTAGGTGACAAAATTAACTTTGTAGGTATTCGATTAGATTCTGGAGATATCGCTTATTTATCTAAAGAGGCAAGACGTATGCTTGATGAAGCAGGATTTACTGAAACTAAAATTATCGCGTCTAATGATTTGGATGAAGAAACGATTACGAGTTTGAAAGCACAAGGTGCAAAAGTAGATTCTTGGGGCGTTGGTACAAAGCTGATTACAGGATATGATCAACCAGCATTAGGTGCAGTATATAAACTTGTAGCTATTGAAAATGAAGATGGTTCATATAGTGATCGTATTAAATTATCAAATAACGCTGAAAAGGTTACGACGCCAGGTAAGAAAAATGTATATCGCATTATAAACAAGAAAACAGGTAAGGCAGAAGGCGATTATATTACTTTGGAAAATGAAAATCCATACGATGAACAACCTTTAAAATTATTCCATCCAGTGCATACTTATAAAATGAAATTTATAAAATCTTTCGAAGCCATTGATTTGCATCATAATATTTATGAAAATGGTAAATTAGTATATCAAATGCCAACAGAAGATGAATCACGTGAATATTTAGCACAAGGATTACAATCTATTTGGGATGAAAATAAGCGTTTCCTGAATCCACAAGAATATCCAGTCGATTTAAGCAAGGCATGTTGGGATAATAAACATAAACGTATTTTTGAAGTTGCGGAACACGTTAAGGAGATGGAAGAAGATAATGAGTAAATTACAAGACGTTATTGTACAAGAAATGAAAGTGAAAAAGCGTATCGATAGTGCTGAAGAAATTATGGAATTAAAGCAATTTATAAAAAATTATGTACAATCACATTCATTTATAAAATCTTTAGTGTTAGGTATTTCAGGAGGACAAGATTCTACATTAGTTGGAAAATTAGTACAAATGTCTGTTAACGAATTACGTGAAGAAGGCATTGATTGTACGTTTATTGCAGTTAAATTACCTTATGGAGTTCAAAAAGATGCTGATGAAGTTGAGCAAGCTTTGCGATTCATTGAACCAGACGAAATAGTAACTGTAAATATTAAACCTGCAGTTGATCAAAGTGTGGAATCATTAAAAGAAGCCGGTATTGTTCTTACAGATTTCCAAAAAGGAAATGAAAAAGCGCGTGAACGTATGAAAGTACAATTTTCAATTGCTTCAAACCGACAAGGTATTGTAGTAGGAACAGATCATTCAGCTGAAAATATAACTGGTTTTTATACGAAGTACGGTGATGGTGCTGCAGATATCGCACCTATATTTGGTTTGAATAAACGACAAGGTCGTCAATTATTAGCGTATCTTGGTGCGCCAAAGGAATTATATGAAAAAACGCCAACTGCTGATTTAGAAGATGATAAACCACAGCTTCCAGATGAAGATGCATTAGGTGTAACTTATGAGGCGATTGATAATTATTTAGAAGGTAAGCCAGTTACGCCAGAAGAACAAAAAGTAATTGAAAATCATTATATACGAAATGCACACAAACGTGAACTTGCATATACAAGATACACGTGGCCAAAATCCTAATTTAATTTTTTCTTCTAACGTGTGACTTAAATTAAATATGAGTTAGAATTAATAACATTAAACCACATTCAGCTAGACTACTTCAGTGTATAAATTGAAAGTGTATGAACTAAAGTAAGTATGTTCATTTGAGAATAAATTTTTATTTATGACAAATTCGCTATTTATTTATGAGAGTTTTCGTACTATATTATATTAATATGCATTCATTAAGGTTAGTTTGAAGCAGTTTGGTATTTAAAGTGTAATTGAAAGAGAGTGGGGCGCCTTATGTCATTCGTAACAGAAAATCCATGGTTAATGGTACTAACTATATTTATCATTAACGTTTGTTATGTAACGTTTTTAACGATGCGAACAATTTTAACGTTGAAAGGTTATCGTTATATTGCTGCATCAGTTAGTTTTTTAGAAGTATTAGTTTATATCGTTGGTTTAGGTTTGGTTATGTCTAATTTAGACCATATTCAAAATATTATTGCCTACGCATTTGGTTTTTCAATAGGTATCATTGTTGGTATGAAAATAGAAGAAAAACTGGCATTAGGTTATACAGTTGTAAATGTAACTTCAGCAGAATATGAGTTAGATTTGCCGAATGAACTTCGAAATTTAGGATATGGCGTTACGCACTATGCTGCGTTTGGTAGAGATGGTAGTCGTATGGTGATGCAAATTTTAACACCAAGAAAATATGAACGTAAATTGATGGATACGATAAAAAATTTAGATCCGAAAGCATTTATCATTGCGTATGAACCTCGAAACATACATGGTGGATTCTGGACTAAAGGCATTCGTCGTAGAAAGCTTAAAGATTATGAACCAGAAGAACTGGAAAGTGTAGTAGAACATGAAATTCAAAGTAAATGAGAACGAAACAATTGCTGATTGTTTGTCACGAATGAAAATGCAAGGGTATATGCCGGTAAAACGTATTGAAAAACCCGTGTTTCAGGAGCAAAATGATGGCACGGTTGAAGTATCACATCAAGAAATCATTTTTGTAGGTAAGAAAATCCAATAACATAATCCAATTTAAATAAAGACTATTTGAATAGGAAAGGCTATTCAAAGTTTGAGTAATTTTACTTTGGATAGCCTATTTGTTTATACATGCAAGATGCTAGATTCATATTGTATGAGAAAGGGCTTGGGACATTAAGTTCTTAGGCAATGTAAAAAAGCTGATTTCTATTAATTATTTGATAGAAATCAGCTTTTTTGATATGTATTTTATAATGTACAGCTCGTTGAGCTGCTATTTTCCTTATATTAAGTGCCATTAATACAAAACCTAGCTCTCGTTTAACTTTATTTATTCCTCGAACTGACATTCGAGTGAAACCCAAAATAGCCTTCATAAATCCAAAAACAGGCTCTACATCAATTTTTCTTTGACTATAGATTTTTTTCGTTTCTGGTTCAGAAAGCTTTTGATTAATTTGGGCTTTAAAGTATTCCCAATTATAATTCTTCATGATTTTCTTATTGGATTTCGAATTTGGTTTCATGCATTGTTGCCTCAAAGAACATGCTGAACAGTCATCGCATTCATATAGCTTGAAGTCACGTTTAAAACCATATCTATCATTACGGTATGCATATCTTTTAAAACCTATTCTTTTGTTATTAGGACATATAAATTCATCATTAAGTTCGTCATATTTCTAATTTTGAGTGTTAAAAATGTCACTTTTAAACTTTCTCGTTTTATCTTTAATAAACATGCCATACGTAATAAGTGGCGTTTTATTAAAGTCATCTATAATAGCCATATAGTTTTGCTCACTACCATAACCTGCATCAGCTACAATATACTCCGGTAAATAACCGAAGGTATTTTGAATCATTGTTAAAAATGGAATTAAAGTTCTAGTATCTGTTGGGTTTTGAAATAGGTCATAGGATAAAACAAATTGAGAATTTGTCGCTATTTGTAAATTGTATCCTGGCTTAAGTTGGGTCATGTTATAATTTTTATACATAAGGCACCTCGTTAATTTAGTTTAGTGGTATTTATTAAATTATGCGAAGGGACCCAACACAGAAAATTCATTTTATTGAATTTTACATTTATGTGCAAGTTGGGCAAAGTGTCTTATTTTTTTAAAGTATTTAAAAGTAAAATAACATGTTAATACGTAGTATTAATGGCGAGACTCCTGAGGGAGCAGTGCCAGTCGAAGACAGGGGCCCCAACACAGAAGCTGACATATAGTCAGCTTACAACAATGTGCCGGTTGGGGTGGCTGAGACGGCACCCTAGGAAGGGACCCGTCATCAAAAATTCTATTTATAGAATTTTACAGTAATGTGCCAGACGGGCAAAGCGAAGCCATTCAATACGAAGTATTGTATAAGTAGAGAACAGCAGTAAGATATTTTCTAATTGAAAATTATCTTACTGCTGTTTTTTAGGGATTTATGTCCCAGCCTCTTCTTAATATTTTAAAATCATTGTTAAATTATATATATCGTCGCTTTTTCTAAAACAATCTCATCGCATGAAATTTTTTCTTCCTAGAGACCTTTAATAAGATTAATAGTTTACTTAATCATATCTAGATAGTCTTATGACTTATGCTTAATGAAAGTCATTCTAGGAGAAGTTCCCAAAGCTTCTGTGTTCATAATTGTTAGTAGTATTTTATTATCATTTGGTATAAATATTTCAATAACAATTGAGCTATTATTTTTATTATATAATGTGAGTTGTTTGTGTTCTGTATTTATATATTTGCAAATGTAATCAGAATCGTCTGAGGTACTGAGAATAAATTTTAAAGGACTATCATTTAAATCTTGAGGATGCCATTCTCCCTCAATAATATTAAGATAATACTTAGCCTCTGAATTACATTTGAATTTATCAATACTAAATAATTCAATTTGTTCCATAATATTATTTACCTTTCTAAAATACAAATTTTAATAACCATAAATAGATGAATACCATCGATAATGGTCGCCATTGGATACTGGAATAACATTGTTTTTAGCATCTTGAGTCATAAAACCATTATCCCATGGATTCCATATAATTATAACCTCTTGTCCATTGTCTAATTTAGCATTCCCAACAACTGCCATGGCATGCCCTGCGTGCATACCATTTCTTGATTCTACTCTACTACCTAAAATAGCAATTCCTTTATTATTTTTAGTAAGATTGTCAACTTCATTATATGTAGTCATTCTATTAAGAAGTTGTGGATTTCTTCCCTGAGTTTGTCCAAAATAAATCATCTCTCTTGGCGTTAAACCAGTAAATTGGAATTGTTGTCCTTGTAAGTTTGGGTGTAAAAATCTCATCACAGCTTCTGCATGATATTTGTTAGTATTATAAGTTGCATTTAGTAATGCAGACATCGTATAGCCTGCACACCAACCATTGTTACCTTGAGTTTCTCTTATCTTGAAATTCTCAAGTTTATTTACATATTGCTCGTTGTAAGTATAATTATTACTTTTAAATTGACTAGTTGGCATAGTGACAGAAGCTTTTTGCTTTAGTTGCGTTACATTATTGCCAGTAGGTATACTCTCGGTCTTTTTTACCTTTTTATCTTCTAGACGTGGTGTTTTTAGTACTAATTTTGCTTTATGATTTTGAGTAACCACATAGTAACCTTTTGAGTTTGTCAAAATAGTAATTTGTTGATCTTTATATTGATTTAAGGCTTTAGATAAAAATGAAGAAACATTGATTGTGTATTTAGAAGATGAACTAGAATCCTTAGTGACTTTTGGTGAAATTGTAACTATATAATCGATATTACCTTCAGTGTTCAAAACAGGAAAATAATAATTACCATCACTCTTTTTGTTGAATTTGTAAATTTTAAAAGGTTCACCAAGTGTATACGAGGCTTTCTCTTTATTATAGATTTTATCAAGTGAAGTAACATAAGAAAGATAGTCTTTTTGCGCTAAATTACGTACGTCAGTAGGAACACTCTTGTCCTCGACATTAACTTGCACATGCTTCTTATCTTTTGCTTTGATATTTGAATTGCTCTCGGCGTTTGCAATAGGGGTAATACTTAAAGAAATTATTAAACTTAAAGCTATTAATTTTGGAAAGTTTCTTTTCATATAAAAACTCCTTTCTTTTATTATAAAATAATTATATTAAATTTAGTTAAGAATTTCAATATAAATTTTTAATCTATGTTTAAAAAATATTTAATTATTACACATTATCAGTTTATTTAATAATTTAGTAGCTTATTTACTAAATTGTAAACATTTCATTCAATAATTAATATGATCGAAAGTTTCATGAAAATATATTAGTCGATTTCGAAAGAAGCGTAGTCAATTTATGTCTTTCTATAAAAATTTACTATTAAGAAAATCTCTGCGTATTTTTCTATAATCAGTTTCGTATTTATACGATTCTGGAGGTCGATATTAATGGCTTATGTTTAAAATGCTACACCTATGCAATAGAACATATATTCTTTTTGTGAGTAGAAAATTTGTTAAATTAGAAGCGAATAATTTTAAAAGGCATTATGGAATGTAAGAAGGAATATTATGAAACTAGGTAAAGTAGATTGTTGAAAATTCCATACAATAGGAGAAGTAAAGTGAATAAAATCTGGTATTACTAAAGCTATTGATTGTCCTAATTGTAATAAAAAGTTGGATAGTGTAGTTGAGGGGAGAAAAATTAAAATGCAATATTATATTCTTAATGGATCATTATAAATACCAGTTAGATTAAAGTGTTGCGAACATTTACAATTAGAAATCAGTATTAATCTGCCATAGATAATTGTATTAATGTAAAAAATAAAATAGAATGAGAATATACGGAAATTTTTTATACATTTATAACCAATTCTGTTAAACTGTGAAGAGTAGAGTTAAAAACGAACTTTTTATTTATTTTTATTAAAAATGTTCTGTTTTTGAAAATTCGAGTATACATACGATAGGAGTTAAAAAAATGATTGAACGTTATTCTAGAGAAGAAATGTCTGATATTTGGACTGATCAAAATCGCTATGAAGCATGGTTAGAAGTGGAAATTTTAGCATGTGAGGCATGGAGTGAATTAGGACATATACCGAAAGCTGACGTACAAAAAATTCGTCAAAACGCAAAGGTAAATGTCGAACGTGCACAAGAAATTGAACAAGAAACGCGCCATGATGTTGTAGCCTTTACTAGACAAGTTTCTGAAACGCTAGGTGAAGAACGTAAGTGGGTACATTATGGTTTAACTTCTACTGATGTTGTAGATACAGCTTTAAGTTTCGTTATTAAACAAGCAAATGACATTATTGAAAAAGATTTAGAAAGATTTATCGACGTTTTAGCTGAAAAAGCAAAAAATTATAAATATACATTGATGATGGGACGTACACATGGAGTGCATGCAGAACCAACTACATTTGGTGTCAAAATGGCATTGTGGTACACGGAAATGCAACGTAACTTACAACGTTTCAAACAAGTAAGAGAAGAAATTGAAGTAGGGAAAATGAGTGGTGCAGTAGGTACTTTTGCTAACATTCCTCCTGAAATAGAAAGTTATGTGTGTAAACATTTAGGTATTGGCACAGCGCCTGTATCAACGCAAACATTGCAACGCGATCGACATGCATACTACATTGCGACATTAGCATTAATCGCGACGTCACTAGAAAAATTTGCCGTTGAAATTCGTAACCTTCAAAAAACCGAAACAAGAGAAGTTGAAGAAGCATTTGCAAAAGGCCAAAAAGGTTCATCTGCAATGCCTCATAAACGAAATCCAATTGGCTCTGAAAATATCACAGGTATTTCAAGAGTCATTCGTGGTTATATTACTACAGCTTATGAGAATGTGCCATTATGGCATGAAAGAGATATTTCTCATTCTTCAGCTGAGCGTATTATGTTACCAGATGTTACAATAGCACTAGATTATGCATTGAATCGTTTCACGAATATTGTGGACCGTTTAACTGTATTTGAAGATAATATGCGTAATAACATAGATAAAACATTTGGTCTGATTTTCTCACAACGTGTCTTATTAGCATTAATTAATAAAGGTATGGTTCGTGAAGAAGCATACGACAAAGTACAACCAAAAGCGATGATATCTTGGGAAACGAAAACACCTTTCCGTGAATTAATCGAACAAGATGAGTCTATTACAAGTGTTTTAACAAAAGAAGAATTGGATGAATGTTTCGATCCTAAACATCATTTGAATCAAGTTGACACTATTTTCAAACGCGCTGGATTAGCATAAAATTAAATAAAGTAACGATTCAGATTTAATAAAATATAAATCGCTACACTTTAATAGGTTAATGCGTTAAAATGACATAAAGAATAAAATTATAGGGGTTGTTTCGATATGCAAATTGAAAAATTACGAGGTGCAGCGTTAGATGAATTGTTTGATGCAATACTAACGTTAGAAAATAGAGAAGAATGTTACCAATTTTTCGATGATTTGTGTACTGTAAATGAAATTCAATCACTGTCTCAAAGATTACAAGTTGCTAAAATGATTAAGCAAGGTTATACCTATGCAACGATTGAACAAGAATCTGGAGCATCGACTGCAACGATTTCTAGAGTGAAGCGTTCATTACAATGGGGTAATGATGCTTATACAATGATTTTAGATCGTATGAATATTGAAACAAATGAATAATAAATGAACGATAAACAATGGTTATCTATCTGCACTAATAAGGTAGATAATCATTGTTTTTTCACGAAAAAATTTACAGAGTAAAAGAACTTAAAATTCATATTAAGTCTTTAGAACTCGACACTTAAAAATGCTATAATCATATGTATGTTAAAAAAGGAGTTTCGGAAAATGTATGACATTAAAAAATGGCGCCATATTTTTAAATTAGACCCAGCTAAACATATTTCAGATGATGATTTAGATGCGATTTGTATGTCTCAAACAGATGCAATTATGATTGGTGGAACTGATGACGTTACTGAAGATAATGTCATTCATTTAATGAGCAGGGTAAGAAGATACCCATTGCCTTTAGTACTTGAAATATCAAACATCGAAAGTGTAATGCCTGGTTTTGATTTTTATTTTGTACCTACAGTACTGAACAGTACAGATGTTGCATTTCACAATGGTATATTATTAGAAGCGCTTAAAACATATGGACATAGTATAGATTTTGAAGAAGTAATATTTGAAGGGTATGTCGTGTGCAATGCTGATAGCAAAGTGGCAAAACATACCAAAGCAAATACAGATTTAACAACAGAAGATTTAGAAGCATATGCCCAAATGGTCAATCATATGTATCGATTACCGGTTATGTATATAGAGTATAGTGGCATTTATGGCGACGTATCAAAGGTTCAAGCTGTCTCAGAACATCTAACAGAAACGCAACTTTTTTATGGTGGCGGTATTTCCTCAGAACAACAAGCGACAGAGATGGCAGCTATTGCAGATACAATTATCGTCGGTGATATTATTTATAAAGATATTAAAAAAGCTTTAAAAACAGTAAAAATAAAGGAGTCTAGTAAATGAATGCGTTATTAAATCATATGAATACAGAGCAAAGTGAAGCTGTAAAGACAACAGAAGGACCATTGTTAATTATGGCAGGTGCTGGTTCAGGGAAGACACGTGTTTTAACACATAGAATTGCTTATTTATTAGACGAAAAAGATGTCTCACCATACAATGTTTTGGCTATTACTTTTACAAATAAAGCTGCAAGAGAAATGAAAGAACGTGTTCAAAAATTAGTAGGTGATCAAGCAGAAGTTATTTGGATGTCAACATTCCACTCAATGTGTGTTCGTATTTTACGTCGTGATGCAGATCGAATAGGTATAGAACGCAATTTTACGATAATTGATCCTACAGACCAAAAATCTGTTATTAAAGACGTCTTAAAAAATGAAAATATTGATAGTAAAAAGTTTGAACCTCGTATGTTTATCGGTGCGATCAGTAATTTGAAAAATGAACTTAAAACACCTGCAGATGCTCAAAAAGAAGCCACAGATTATCACTCGCAAATGGTAGCAACGGTTTATAGTGGATATCAACGCCAATTGTCGCGTAATGAAGCGTTAGATTTTGATGACCTTATTATGACAACGATTAACTTATTTGAGCGTGTACCAGAAGTTCTAGAATATTATCAGAACAAATTCCAATATATTCATGTAGATGAGTATCAAGATACTAATAAAGCACAATATACATTAGTTAAATTATTAGCAAGTAAGTTTAAAAACTTATGTGTTGTAGGTGACTCAGATCAGTCAATTTATGGTTGGCGTGGTGCTGATATTCAAAATATCTTATCATTTGAAAAAGACTACCCAGAAGCGAATACAATCTTTTTAGAGCAAAATTATCGTTCGACGAAAACGATTTTAAATGCGGCTAACGAAGTGATTAAAAATAATTCTGAACGTAAGCCAAAAGGACTGTGGACTGCAAATACGAATGGTGAGAAAATTCATTACTATGAAGCAATGACAGAACGTGATGAAGCGGAATTTGTAATACGAGAAATTATGAAGCATCAACGTAATGGTAAGAAATATCAAGATATGGCAATTTTATATAGAACAAATGCACAATCACGTGTACTTGAGGAAACATTCATGAAATCTAATATGCCATACACAATGGTTGGTGGCCAAAAGTTCTATGACCGTAAAGAAATCAAAGATTTATTAAGTTATTTGCGTATAATTGCCAATAGTAATGATGACATTAGTTTGCAACGTATTATTAATGTTCCAAAAAGAGGTGTAGGTCCTTCATCTGTTGAAAAAGTTCAAAACTATGCACTTCAAAACAATATCAGTATGTTTGATGCACTTGGAGAAGCTGATTTTATCGGATTGTCAAAAAAAGTGACACAAGAGTGTCTTAATTTTTACGAGTTGATCCAAAGCTTGATAAAAGAACAAGAATTTTTAGAAATTCATGAAATAGTTGACGAAGTATTACAAAAGTCTGGCTACCGAGAAATGCTTGAACGTGAAAATACATTAGAATCTCGAAGTAGATTAGAAAACATCGATGAATTTATGTCAGTACCAAAAGACTATGAGGAAAATACCCCATTAGAAGAACAGTCATTAATTAACTTTTTAACGGATTTATCGTTAGTAGCTGATATTGATGAGGCAGATACTGAAAATGGCGTAACACTAATGACAATGCACTCGGCTAAGGGCCTTGAATTTCCAATTGTCTTTATAATGGGGATGGAAGAATCTTTATTCCCACATATTAGAGCGATTAAGAGTGAAGATGATCACGAAATGCAAGAAGAACGTCGTATTTGTTATGTAGCAATTACAAGGGCTGAAGAGGTGTTATATATCACTCATGCGACATCAAGAATGTTATTTGGTCGCCCTCAGTCAAATATGCCATCTAGATTTTTAAAGGAAATTCCAGAATCACTATTAGAAAATCATTCAAGTGGCAAACGACAAACGATACAACCTAAGGCAAAACCTTTTGCTAAACGCGGATTTAGTCAACGAACAACGTCAACGAAAAAACAAGTATCGTCATCTGATTGGAATGTAGGTGACAAAGTGATGCATAAAGCCTGGGGAGAAGGCATGGTGAGTAATGTAAACGAGAAAAATGGCTCAATCGAACTAGATATTATCTTTAAATCACAAGGGCCAAAACGTTTGTTAGCGCAATTTGCACCAATTGAAAAAAAGGAGGATTAAGGGATGGCTGATTTATCGTCTCGTGTGAACGAGTTACATGATTTATTAAATCAATACAGTTATGAATACTATGTAGAGGATAATCCATCTGTACCAGATAGTGAATATGACAAATTACTTCATGAACTGATTAAAATAGAAGAGGAGCATCCTGAGTATAAGACTGTAGATTCTCCAACAGTTAGAGTTGGTGGTGAAGCCCAAGCCTCTTTCAATAAAGTCAACCATGACACGCCAATGTTAAGTTTAGGGAATGCATTTAATGAGGATGATTTGAGAAAATTCGACCAACGCATACGTGAACAAATTGGCAACGTTGAATATATGTGCGAATTAAAAATTGATGGCTTAGCAGTATCATTGAAATATGTTGATGGATACTTCGTTCAAGGTTTAACACGTGGTGATGGAACAACAGGTGAAGATATTACCGAAAATTTAAAAACAATTCATGCGATACCTTTGAAAATGAAAGAACCATTAAATGTAGAAGTTCGTGGTGAAGCATATATGCCGAGACGTTCATTTTTACGATTAAATGAAGAAAAAGAAAAAAATGATGAGCAGTTATTTGCAAATCCAAGAAACGCTGCTGCGGGATCATTAAGACAGTTAGATTCTAAATTAACGGCAAAACGAAAGCTAAGCGTATTTATATATAGTGTCAATGATTTCACTGATTTCAATGCGCGTTCGCAAAGTGAAGCATTAGATGAGTTAGATAAATTAGGTTTTACAACGAATAAAAATAGAGCGCGTGTAAATAATATCGATGGTGTTTTAGAGTATATTGAAAAATGGACAAGCCAAAGAGAGTCATTACCTTATGATATTGATGGGATTGTTATTAAGGTTAATGATTTAGATCAACAGGATGAGATGGGATTCACACAAAAATCTCCTAGATGGGCCATTGCTTATAAATTTCCAGCTGAGGAAGTAGTAACTAAATTATTAGATATTGAATTAAGTATTGGACGAACAGGTGTAGTCACACCTACTGCTATTTTAGAACCAGTAAAAGTAGCTGGTACAACTGTATCAAGAGCATCTTTGCACAATGAGGATTTAATTCATGACAGAGATATTCGAATTGGTGATAGTGTTGTAGTGAAAAAAGCAGGTGACATCATACCTGAAGTTGTACGTAGTATTCCAGAACGTAGACCTGAGGATGCTGTCACATATCATATGCCAACCCATTGTCCAAGTTGTGGACATGAATTAGTACGTATTGAAGGCGAAGTAGCACTTCGTTGCATTAATCCAAAATGTCAAGCGCAACTTGTTGAAGGATTGATTCACTTTGTATCAAGACAAGCCATGAATATTGATGGTTTAGGCACTAAAATTATTCAACAGCTTTATCAAAGTGAATTAATTAAAGATGTTGCTGATATTTTCTATTTAACAGAAGAAGATTTATTACCTTTAGACAGAATGGGGCAGAAAAAAGTTGATAATTTATTAGCTGCCATTCAACAAGCTAAGGACAACTCTTTAGAAAATTTATTATTTGGTCTAGGTATTAGGCATTTAGGTGTTAAAGCGAGCCAAGTGTTAGCAGAAAAATATGAAACGATAGATCGATTACTAACGGTAACTGAAGCGGAATTAGTAGAAATTCATGATATAGGTGATAAAGTAGCACAATCTGTAGTTACTTACTTAGAAAATGAAGATATTCGTGCTTTAATTCAAAAATTAAAAGATAAACATGTTAATATGATTTATAAAGGTATCAAAACATCAGATATTGAAGGACATCCTGAATTTAGTGGTAAAACGATAGTACTAACTGGTAAGCTACATCAAATGACACGCAATGAAGCATCTAAATGGCTTGCATCACAAGGTGCTAAAGTTACAAGTAGCGTTACTAAAAATACAGATGTCGTTATTGCTGGTGAAGATGCAGGTTCAAAATTAACAAAAGCACAAAGTTTAGGTATTGAAATTTGGACAGAGCAACAATTTGTAGATAAGCAAAATGAATTAAATAGTTAGAGGGGTATGTCGATGAAGCGTACATTAGTATTATTGATTACAGCTATCTTTATACTCGCTGCTTGTGGTAACCATAAGGATGACCAGGCTGGAAAAGATAATCAAAAACATAACAATAGTTCAAATCAAGTAAAAGAAATTGCTACGGATAAAAATGTACAAGGTGATAACTATCGTACATTGTTACCATTTAAAGAAAGCCAGGCAAGAGGACTTTTACAAGATAACATGGCAAATAGTTATAATGGCGGCGACTTTGAAGATGGTTTATTGAACTTAAGTAAAGAAGTATTTCCAACAGATAAATATTTGTATCAAGATGGTCAATTTTTGGACAAGAAAACAATTAATGCCTATTTAAATCCTAAGTATACAAAACGTGAAATCGATAAAATGTCTGAAAAAGATAAAAAAGACAAGAAAGCGAATGAAAATTTAGGACTTAATCCATCACACGAAGGTGAAACAGATCCTGAAAAGATTGCAGAAAAATCACCAGCCTATTTATCTAACATTTTAGAGCAAGATTTTTATGGTGGTGGAGATACAAAAGGTAAGAATATTAAAGGTATGACGATTGGTTTAGCTATGAATAGTGTTTATTACTATAAAAAAGAAAAAGGTGGACCGACTTTTAGTAAAAAACTAGATGATAGCGAAGTTAAAAAGCAAGGTAAACAAATGGCTAGTGAGATATTATCAAGGTTACGTGAAAATGATGATTTAAAAGATATACCAATTCATTTTGCAATTTATAAGCAATCAAGTGAAGATTCAATCACACCAGGTGAATTTATCACTCAAGCGACTGCAGAAAAGAGTCAAACAAAGCTTAATGAATGGCATAATATCAATGAAAAATCAGCTTTATTACCTTCTTCAACAGCAGCAGATTATGATGAAAATTTAAATAATAATTTCAAGCAATTTAATGATAATTTGCAATCATATTTTTCTAATTTCACACAAGCAGTAGGGAAAGTTAAATTTGTTGATAAAAAGCCACAACGATTAGTAGTAGATTTACCAATCGATTACTATGGACAAGCTGAAACAATTGGTATTACACAGTACGTTACTGAACAAGCGAATAAATATTTCGATAAAATCGATAACTATGAAATTCGTATTAAAGATGGTAACCAACCACGAGCTTTAATTAGTAAGACAAAAGATGACAAAGAACCGCAAGTTCACATTTATAGTAATTAATTGTAAATTAAAGATAATAAAAAGGTACCAATGTTAGTCAGAATTTTGATTAACATTAGTACCTTTTTAATTTGTTAAGACTTATGAATTATTTTTCTCTAACGATGTCACGAACTTTGTTTAAGTCAGTTTCAACAAATGCACCAGGTTTTTTAGTAAGTTTACTTACAACATATGTAACGATTACACTTACAATAAATCCAGGAATAATTTCATATAAGCCGAATATTTCGTTGATATGTGCCAATGGTTTAATCCACGCAATCCAAACGATAACGACTAAGGCACCTGAAACCATTCCACTTACAGCACCGGCACGTGTCAAACCTTTCCAGTAAAGTGCAAATAGCACAAGTGGACTGAACGATGCACCAAATCCGGCCCAAGCATTACCTACTAAGTTTAGTATTGTGTCATTTGGATTCCATGCAATTGCAATAGCAACGATTGCTACTGCTAATACAGATAAACGTCCAATCATAACAAATTCTTTTTGGTGCGTTTTAGCTTTTTCTTCACCACGAATTAATTTATAAAAGTCTTCCGTTAATGAACTAGATGTTACAAGTAATTGTGAAGAAATCGTGCTCATAATTGCAGCTAGAATCGCAGCAAGTAAGAAACCACCTACAAGAGGATGGAAGAGTACTTGACTCATCACGATGAATAATGTCTCAGGATCTTCTAGTTTAATATGATAAGCAGGTACGAATGCAATACCTGTTAAACCAACAGCCACAGCGCCTAACAAACCAACTGCCATCCAGCTAATACCTAAACGTCTAGCTTTAGGTAGCATCTTGTGTGATTTAATAGACATAAACCTTACAATGATATGAGGTTGACCGAAATAACCTAATCCCCATGAAAATAGAGAGATAATTCCTATAAATGATAACCCTTTAAATAAATTTAAATTTGTAGGTTTCATAGCTGCTACATCATGAAACGTTCCCCAGCCGTTTAAATTCATCATAGCAACAATAGGGACCATAACCATCGCAATTAACATAATGACACCTTGGAAGAAATCTGTAATTGATACAGCTAAATATCCACCAAAGAAAGTATAGAAAATGACAATGAAAGCAACTAATATTAAACCGAAATGATAATCTAATCCAAAAGCACTTTCAAATAATTTACCACCAGATACGAAACCAGAATGTGTATATAAAGTAAAGAATATAACGATAATTAATCCAGAAATAATCTTTAGAACATTATTTTTATCGTTTAGTCTATTTTTAAAGAAATCTGGTAATGTGATTGCATCTCCAGCTAATTCGGTATAAACACGAAGTCTAGGAGCAACAACAAAGTAATTTATATAAGCACCTAATGTTAAACCGATTGTAATCCACATAGCTGATAGACCAGTGCTATAGACAGAGCCAGGTAGACCCATAATCATCCATCCACTCATATCTGAAGCTCCAGCTGATAATGCAGTAATATACGGTCCAATACTACGTCCACCTAACATGTACTCGCTTAGGTTACCAGTTGCTTGCTTGTAACCGTAAAAGCCAATAACGATTAGTATCAAAAAGTAGACGGCAATCATAATATAAGTTTGCCAATTGGCATCTACTTGTTGACTTAATGCTGTCCCCATTGTAAGCATGATAAACACTCCCTTTATTTAATTTATAATTTAGTTACTTGAAAACATTATACATAAAGATAAATGTTTAGAAAAGTAGGAAAATTAAATTTATTCTTTTTGAAATACTTGTATATCAATATAGAAAACGCTTTCGTATTTTTTGGATATGGGCAAATTTTTATAATTAAAATTGCATAATCATAATATTGAATTGGGTTGTCTAATATTAAAGGGTGTTGTTTTTATAAAAAATGATTTGATAAATGAATGATAATGTTTATACAGTTTATATGAAATTAAAGTAGTACCTCATAAATACTTAGATTTTTAATTGGAAATTTGATACAATTTAGTGATGAATGACTTAAAGGAGGCTTTTATTAATGACAAAAGTAACACGTGAAGAAGTTGAGCATATCGCGAATCTTGCAAGACTTCAAATTTCTCCTGAAGAAACGGAAGAAATGGCCAACACATTAGAAAGCATTTTAGATTTTGCAAAACAAAATGATAGCGCTGATACAGAAGGCGTTGAACCTACATATCACGTTTTAGATTTACAAAACGTTTTACGTGAAGATAAAGCAATTAAAGGTATTCCGCAAGAATTAGCTTTGAAAAATGCCAAAGAAACAGAAGATGGACAATTTAAAGTGCCTACAATCATGAATGAGGAGGACGCGTAAGATGAGCATTCGCTACGAATCGGTTGAGAATTTATTAACTTTAATAAAAGACAAAAAAATCAAACCATCTGATGTTGTTAAAGATATATATGATGCAATTGAAGAGACTGATCCAACAATCAAGTCTTTTCTAGCGCTGGATAAAGAAAATGCAATTAAAAAAGCGCAAGAATTGGATGAATTACAAGCAAAAGACCAAATGGATGGCAAATTATTTGGTATTCCAATGGGTATAAAAGATAACATTATTACAAACGGATTAGAAACAACATGTGCAAGTAAAATGTTAGAAGGTTTTGTGCCAATTTACGAATCTACTGTAATGGAAAAACTACATAATGAGAATGCCGTTTTAATCGGTAAATTAAATATGGATGAGTTTGCAATGGGCGGTTCAACAGAAACATCTTATTTCAAAAAAACAGTTAATCCATTTGACCATAAAGCAGTACCAGGTGGTTCATCAGGTGGATCTGCAGCAGCAGTTGCAGCTGGCTTAGTACCATTTAGCTTAGGTTCAGACACAGGTGGTTCAATTAGACAACCGGCTGCATATTGTGGCGTTGTCGGTATGAAACCAACATACGGTCGTGTATCTCGATTTGGATTAGTTGCATTTGCATCTTCATTAGACCAAATTGGTCCATTGACTCGAAATGTAAAAGATAATGCAATCGTATTAGAAGCTATTTCTGGTGCAGATGCTAATGACTCTACAAGTGCACCTGTTGATGATGTAGACTTTACATCTGAAATTGGTAAAGATATTAAAGGATTAAAAGTTGCATTACCTAAAGAATACTTAGGTGAAGGTGTAGCTGATGACGTAAAAGAAGCAGTTCAAAACGCTGTAGAAACTTTAAAATCTTTAGGTGCTGTCGTTGAGGAAGTATCATTGCCAAATACTAAATTTGGTATTCCATCATATTACGTGATTGCATCATCAGAAGCTTCGTCAAACCTTTCTCGTTTTGACGGAATTCGTTATGGTTATCATTCTAAAGAAGCTCATTCATTAGAAGAATTATATAAAATGTCGAGATCTGAAGGTTTCGGTAAAGAAGTAAAACGTCGTATTTTCTTAGGTACATTTGCATTAAGTTCAGGTTACTACGATGCTTACTATAAAAAATCTCAAAAAGTTAGAACATTGATTAAAAATGACTTTGATAAAGTATTCGAAAATTATGATGTAGTAGTTGGTCCAACAGCGCCTACAACTGCGTTTAATTTAGGTGAAGAAATTGATGATCCATTAACAATGTATGCCAATGATTTATTAACAACACCAGTAAACTTAGCTGGATTACCTGGTATTTCTGTTCCTTGTGGACAATCAAATGGCCGACCAATCGGTTTACAGTTCATTGGTAAACCATTCGATGAAAAAACGTTATATCGTGTCGCTTATCAATATGAAACACAATACAATTTACATGACGTTTATGAAAAATTATAAGGAGTGGAAATCATGCATTTTGAAACAGTTATAGGACTTGAAGTTCACGTAGAGTTAAAAACGGACTCAAAAATGTTTTCTCCATCACCAGCGCATTTTGGAGCAGAACCTAACTCAAATACAAATGTTATCGACTTAGCATATCCAGGTGTCTTACCAGTTGTTAATAAGCGTGCAGTAGACTGGGCAATGCGTGCTGCAATGGCACTAAATATGGAAATCGCAACAGAATCTAAGTTTGACCGTAAAAACTATTTCTATCCAGATAATCCAAAGGCATATCAAATTTCTCAATTTGATCAACCAATTGGTGAAAATGGATATATCGATATCGAAGTCGACGGTGAAACAAAACGAATCGGTATTACTCGTCTTCACATGGAAGAAGATGCTGGTAAGTCAACACATAAAGGTGAGTATTCATTAGTTGACTTGAACCGTCAAGGTACACCGCTAATTGAAATCGTATCTGAACCAGATATTCGTTCACCTAAAGAAGCATATGCATATTTAGAAAAATTACGTTCAATTATTCAATACACTGGTGTATCAGACGTTAAGATGGAAGAGGGATCTTTACGTTGTGATGCTAACATCTCTTTGCGTCCATATGGTCAAGAAAAATTTGGTACTAAAGCCGAATTGAAAAACTTAAACTCATTTAACTATGTACGTAAAGGTTTAGAATATGAAGAAAAACGCCAAGAAGAAGAATTGTTAAATGGTGGAGAAATCGGACAAGAAACACGTCGATTTGATGAATCTACAGGTAAAACAATTTTAATGCGTGTTAAAGAAGGTTCTGATGATTACCGTTACTTCCCAGAGCCTGACATTGTACCTTTATATATTGATGATGCTTGGAAAGAGCGTGTTCGTCAGACAATTCCTGAATTACCAGATGAGCGTAAAGCTAAGTATGTAAATGAATTAGGTTTACCTGCATACGATGCACACGTATTAACATTGACTAAAGAAATGTCAGATTTCTTTGAATCAACAATTGAACACGGTGCAGATGTTAAATTAACATCTAACTGGTTAATGGGTGGCGTAAACGAATATTTAAATAAAAATCAAGTAGAATTATTAGATACTAAATTAACACCAGAAAATTTAGCAGGTATGATTAAACTTATCGAAGACGGAACAATGAGCAGTAAAATTGCGAAGAAAGTCTTCCCAGAGTTAGCAGCTAAAGGTGGTAATGCTAAACAGATTATGGAAGATAATGGCTTAGTTCAAATTTCTGATGAAGCAACACTTCTAAAATTTGTAAATGAAGCATTAGACAATAACGAACAATCAGTTGAAGATTACAAAAATGGTAAAGGCAAAGCTATGGGCTTCTTAGTTGGTCAAATTATGAAAGCGTCTAAAGGTCAAGCTAATCCACAATTAGTAAATCAACTATTAAAA
Source organism: Staphylococcus sp. EG-SA-17 (assembly GCF_017151845.1). Lineage (NCBI taxonomy): Bacteria > Bacillati > Bacillota > Bacilli > Caryophanales > Staphylococcaceae > Staphylococcus > Staphylococcus sp. EG-SA-17. The sequence goes on along the minus strand of NZ_JACVZO010000013.1, from coordinate 38,340 downwards.
CAAGAATTAGATAAAAGATAATTTAAATCATCAAACTATGAAGATTTAAAAAATATACCCTTGATTGCTGACTTAGATGCAATCGAGGGTTTATTTATATCTATAGAAGTCATATTACTTTTAACTTTATTCATTGTACATGTTAATGGTAAAAATATTAATTTTATTAATGCGTTAGCTTTAATTATATTAAGGCAAACTGTATAATAAAAAGGTATAAAACATTTTTGTATAAAGACAACATTATATTTACAACATCATTTTAAAGGTAAAATAGCATAACTGACGAAGTCTATATAACGAAGAACGGCAAAAAATGCTGAATAAATAACAACCTTTGTACATATTGAGATAGTATTTGTTTAAGATACAAGTTGGTCTTTAACGATATTAAGAATGATGAAATAAGACTGAGCCTGGGTCATAAATTCAATGTCCTAGGCACTACAATGTTATATTGGCAGTAGTTGACTGAAAGAAAATACGCTTGTAACAAGCTTTTTTCAATTCTAGTGGGGCCCCAACAAAGAGAATTTCGAAAGAAAATTCTACAGACAATGCAAGTTGGCGGGGCCCCAACAAAGAGAATTTCGAAAGGAAATTCTACAGACAATGCAAGTTGGGGCGGGGCCCCAACATAGAAGCTGACTTTCTGTCAGCTTACAATAATGTGCAAGTTGGGGTGGGGCCCTCAACAAAGAGAATTTCGAAAGGAAATTCTACAGACAATGTAAGTTGGGGTAGAACGAAATAAATTTTGTTAAATATTATTTCTGTCCCACTCCCTATTAGACGAAACCAAGATGAAGTTAAAATATATGAATTTTAAGTAGAGGGATAAGATATGAGGAAACGTGCTAGAATCATTTATAACCCGACATCAGGTAAAGAGCTATTTAAAAGAGAATTACCTGATGCCTTAATAAAATTAGAAAAAGCGGGATATGAAACGAGTGCATATGCAACCGAGAAAATAGGTGATGCCACACTTGAAGCAGAAAGAGCTATGCATGAAAATTATGATGTATTAATCGCTGCAGGTGGTGACGGAACATTAAATGAAGTAGTTAATGGTATCGCAGAAAAGCCTAATCGTCCTAAGTTAGGTGTCATTCCTATGGGTACTGTTAATGACTTTGGACGTGCATTGCATATACCTAATGACATCATGGGGGCACTTGATGTCATCATTGAAGGTCATTCTACTAAAGTAGATATTGGTAAAATGAATAATCGATACTTTATTAATTTAGCTGCAGGCGGACAATTGACGCAAGTCTCTTATGAAACACCGAGTAAATTGAAATCTATTGTTGGTCCATTTGCTTATTACATCAAAGGTTTCGAAATGTTACCTCAAATGAAAGCTGTAGATTTAAGAATTGAATATGATGGTAATGTTTTCCAAGGAGAAGCATTATTATTCTTTTTAGGTTTAACAAATTCAATGGCAGGATTTGAAAAATTAGTGCCGGACGCTAAGTTAGATGACGGCTATTTTACGTTAATTATAGTTGAAAAATCAAACCTTGCAGAACTTGGTCATATTATGACTTTAGCTTCAAGAGGAGAACATACTAAGCATCCTAAAGTTATTTATGAAAAAGCAAAGGCAATTAATATTTCATCATTCACAGACTTACAACTAAATGTAGATGGAGAATATGGTGGTAAATTACCAGCGAATTTCTTAAATCTAGAACGTCATATAGATGTCTTTGCACCTAATGATATTGTAAATGAAGAGTTAATAAATAATGATCATGTTGATGACAATTTAATCGAAGAATAAACAGAAATAGTGAAATATATAATGGCAGGTTAGGAAGCGCATAATTTTGTTCCTAACCTGTTCATTTTGGAGGTAAAATTTTGCAAGCAATAGCTAAAAATGACATAAAAATGGGAACAGTTGTTGATTTAACGCATGAAGGCCATGGTGTTGTAAAAATAGATCGCTTTCCTATTTTCATACCACAAGCTTTAATTAATGAACAAATTGAATATAAAATTATCAAAGTAAAAAAGAACTTTGCGATTGGTAAGTTGCTTAATATAAATACGAGAAGTGAGAATCGTGTTGCACCGCCATGTATATATTATGAACGTTGTGGTGGGTGCCAACTTCAACACTTATCATACGAAGCACAACTTGAAATGAAAAAGGAACAAGTGATTAATTTGTTTCAGCGAAAAGCGCATTTTGATAATTCTAAGTTTAACGATACAGTTGGCATGACAGATCCTTGGCGATATCGAAACAAGTCCCAGATTCCAGTTGGTAAGAATGAACAGAATGAAGTTATTATGGGCTTTTATCGTCAAAGAAGCCATGACATTATTGACATGGAAAGTTGTTTAATACAAGATTCACAACATCAAGAAGTGATGAATGAAGTTAAATCTATTTTAAAAGATTTAAATGTAAGTATTTATCAAGAACAATTGAAAAAAGGTTTAATGAGACATTTGGTTGTAAGAACAGGATATCATACAGACGAAATGATGATTATTTTTGTAACTAATGGTAAAAAGTGGCCACAAAAAAATGCTGTTGTTGAGAAGATATTAGATGCATTTCCTAATGTGACAAGCATTAAACAAAACATTAATGATAGCCACTCTAATGTTATTATGGGACGTCAGTCTATAACGCTATATGGTAAAGATACAATTATTGATCAATTAACAGATAGTACATTTAAAATAAGTGATCAGTCATTCTACCAAATTAATTCTGAACAAACAGAGAAATTATATAATAAAGCAATTGAGTATGCGCAATTGACAGGTAATGAAGTTGTATTAGATACCTATTGTGGTATTGGAACAATAGGGCTATATATGGCACCACATGCAAAACATGTATACGGTGTTGAAGTAGTACCTTCTGCAATTGAAGACGCACAACAAAATGCGACTATAAACCAATGCAATAATACAACTTTTGTCTGTGGGAAAGCTGAAGAAGTTATTTTACAATGGAAAGCACAAGGGATTAAACCAGATGTTGTAATGGTTGATCCGCCAAGAAAGGGCTGTGACGAAACGTTTATTCAGACTTTGCTTACATTAGAACCTAAGCGTATTGTCTATATTTCATGTAATCCCGCAACACAGCAACGTGATGCATTATTATTAGCTGAAAAATATCAACTTGAAGAGGTAACACCGGTAGATATGTTTCCACAAACAACACATGTTGAGACAGTGGCATTATTCAATTTGAAATAGCGCACATGATTTGAGATAAAATTTCGCCTTAATAAGTGAAGAAAGAAGTCGTACATTAAAATTTTATTACAGCCAATTTACTTTCTTGATATGAACTTTTTAAATTAAATGTGACATTGTATACTATATTTAAAGAAGAATAAGAATGTCATGATCGGGAGGGTTGGTAATGCATAAAATTGATTTAACGACAAATAATTTTCAAATGCGAAGGTTTATTATCTTGCAACTTGTTATTGCGTTATTCGTGATTTTATTTACGTATAAGTGGGCGTTAGGTGTCACAGCGGTTGTCGATCAAAATATCATCATCAATCTTGTATATGGGTTTGCTGGATTCATTATTTTATTGATTTTACATGAACTTATCCATAGAGCATTATTTCTTTTATTTAAAAAAGATAGCAAACCTATGTTTAATATAAAAAAAGACAGAATCTTATTCCAAACAGCAGATGCTTGCTTCAACAAATGGCAATTCTCAATTATTATGCTGTCACCACTATTCCTATTAAGTACTGGCTTGCTTATTTTAATTAAGGTATTTGGTTATTCATCACTTATTTTTATGTTTAGTATGCATACTGCTTATTGCTTTATAGATATTCTGCTTGTTGCATTAACAATATCTAGTAGTTTTAAATATGTTCAACAAGATGAAGATAGTATTTATTTGTATCATCAAAAGCCGACTCAATAATAAATTTTAATATGATGATACCAACAAAATGAATTTGCTTGAATTATTTCAGATTACCTATGTTTTCTTACTCAATCGTCTTCATCATCATGCTTAAATAGCAATTGATTTTATAACAACTTGTAGTTATCTCAATATAGTTATCGCTAAGTGCAAGATTTATGTAAAAAAATCGTACACAGCGTATAATTATGTTGAGATATTTTTGTGCGTTATAAAAGTAAAAATTAGTAGGGAGGTGAGCACTTGACTGAGAGACGAATTATTCATATAGATATGGACTATTTTTTTGCACAAGTCGAAATGAGAGATAACCCCAAATTGAAAGGGAAACCAGTCATTGTTGGTGGTAAAGCAAGCAGTAGGGGTGTTGTCTCTACGGCATCCTATGAAGCACGAAAATACGGCGTCCATTCAGCAATGCCTATGTCACAAGCGCATAAATTATGTCCAAATGGATACTTTGTCACAAGTAATTTTGGTGCTTACCGAGAAACATCTGCGCAGATTATGTCTATTTTCCGAAGTTATACAGATAAGGTAGAACCGATGTCATTGGATGAAGCGTATTTAGATATTACAGAATTAGTGAGACCAGACCTTCCTGCTTCGAAAATTGCTCAGTATATTAGAAAAGATATTCTAGAGCAGACACATTTAACAGCATCTGCAGGTGTTTCTTATAACAAATTTTTAGCTAAATTAGCGAGTGGTATGAATAAACCTGATGGTTTGACTGTGATTGATTATCAAAATGTCCATGATATTTTGATGACATTGGATATTGGAGATTTTCCAGGCGTAGGTAAAGCTTCCAAAAAAGTAATGCATGATAATGGTATTTTTAACGGTAGAGATTTATATGAGAAAACGGAATTTGAATTAATACGTTTGTTTGGAAAAAGAGGTCGGGGTTTATATAACAAGGCACGCGGTATTGACCATAGTGAAGTGAAATCATCAAGAGTAAGAAAATCAGTAGGGACTGAACGCACATTTGCAACAGACGTGAATGATGATGAAGAGATTTTAAGAAAAGTATGGGAATTGTCAGGTAAAACAGCTGAACGTCTAAATAAATTACAGAAGTCAGCTAAAACTGTAACGGTTAAAATTAAAACTTATCAATTTGAAACGCTATCTAAACAGATGAGTTTAAGAGATTCGGTTAGTTCTGAAGAAGATATTTATAATATTGCATATTTACTTTATAACGATTTAAAAGACCCAGATGTACCAATTCGACTTATTGGTGTCACTGTAGGTAATTTAGAACAATCAACTTATAAAAATATGACGATATATGACTTTATATAAAATAAAGCTCCCTGCAAAGTTTACATTTTTACAATGCTTACTTTTGAAGGGAGTATTTTATTTAGTCCTAGCCTTTATCTTTTAGATTTTTACCATAAATATTAGTTACATATGTTAAATTTTCATAATTTTTCAGTAGCCTAAAAGTAATCATTGCGCATGCTTTGGCATCATTCAATGCATCATGATGACCATGAAAATCTAATTGATAAAACTCCATCATATGTTTTAAACCGTATCGATACGAATCAACGGTTCTTTTAGCAAGTTGATAACTACAAAAGTAAGTTAAATTTGGAGTTGGTAAACCAATATTTTGAATGCTTTGATGTAAGACGTTCATATCAAATGCCGCGTTATGTGCGACAACAGGTAAATCTGCAATAAATTGCATCATATATGGAAATACGTAGTCAAACGTAGGTGCATTTTCAACATCTTCTGGTTGTATGCCATGAACTTTAATATTTTGTTGTGAAAAATAGTCTTGCGGATTCACAAGAGTATGAAATGTTTCTGTTATTTGACTATCAATGACTTTAACCATTCCGACAGAACAAATACTTGTACGTTTACCATTTGCTGTTTCAAAATCAAGTGCAACAAACGCATCTTGTATCATGTAGTCAATCCTTTCAATTAATTAAATGTATATATTAATAGACTTTTAGTCATTTGCTTACAAACGATACATAATATTATACGTGAAGGTATAACGTGAAATCTATCATTTGGATGTAACTCTGATTAAAAAGTAAATGATGATATGCTTTAAAATCGGTCAAATTAATTCAACATCAAATTTAGAGTTATTAACATTAGTAGTTTAAAAAATAAATGACTAAAAATACAATAATTAGCCTTGAAAATGAAAAAACGCAGATCAATGATTCAGAAAATGAATCTAGTGATCTCCGTAAAGCAAAATAATATAGACATTGGGTTATTGTAAGTGACCCAAATGCCTATCATGTCGTATGATATTTATCTGTCTATTGTAGTGATGTTTAATTATTCTTCGTCGAATGTACGAGCGCCAAGTTCTTTTTCGTAAAGATATAATGCATTGCTGTCATCGCCGATACGAGTTAAATAATTGATGTGAGTTTCAAACATTGATTCTTCTTCGACTTGTTCATCTAAGAACCAGTTTAAGAATGAGATAGTTGCATAATCTTTATCTTGACGAGCGATTTCAGATAAGTTATAGAAACGTCTTGTTACTTCTTGTTCTTGAGATAAGCTGTCTTTGAAAGTTTCTAGTATGCTTGAAAAGTCAATTTTTGGTGCTGAAACTGCTCTGAATTCTGCATGTGCACCTCTGTCGTTAATATAGTTATAAATCTTTTGTCCATGGAAACGTTCTTCTTTAGCTTGTTGAATGAAGAAGTTTGCAAATCCTTCGTACGATTCTTTATCACAGTATGCTGCCATTGCCATATATGCGTGTGCTGCAAAGTACTCATGGTTCATTTGATCATTTAATGCTTCTAATAAATTTTTACTTAACATTTTGATACACCTCTTATTTGTAAATTAAAATTACTATGAATTAAACTTAGTATAACAAACTCATTCTCAATTGTAAATAATAATAATTATAATTTAACACCTTATTTTAGCACTCTAATTGAGAAAATGTATCATTTAGCGATATTTAATTGAGAATAAATATCATTTTTAATTATCTAAATGAGAATGATTATAATTTAGAAACACTGTATCAATTTGTGATTGAGAAACTTTTTTGAAGTTGCCTTGTCATGTTATAATGATGCGAGTGGAAATTTGAGGAGGAAACACATGAGACAGTGGACGGCAATCCATCTAGCGAAATTGGCGCGTAAAGCAAGTAGAGCAGTAGGTAAAAGAGGAACAGATTTACCTGGACAAATCGCTAGAAAAGTGGATACAGATATATTAAGAAAATTAGCAGAGCAAGTTGATGATATTGTATTTATCAGTGGAACAAATGGTAAAACAACGACTTCAAACTTAATTGGACATACTTTAAAAGCAAATAATATTCAAATTATACACAATAATGAAGGTGCTAATATGGCTGCAGGTATAACTTCTGCATTCATCATGCAATCAACACCTAAGACTAAAATTGCGGTAATCGAAATTGATGAAGGTTCGATTCCACGTGTGTTAAAAGAAGTTACACCTTCAATGATGGTATTTACTAATTTCTTTAGAGATCAAATGGATCGCTTCGGTGAAATTGATATTATGGTTAATAACATTGCAGAGACAATTAGTAATAAAGGCATCAAATTATTGCTAAATGCTGATGATCCATTTGTGAGTCGTTTGAAAATCGCAAGTGATACGATTGTGTACTATGGTATGAAAGCACATGCCCATGAATTTGAACAAAGTACGATGAATGAAAGTAGATATTGTCCAAACTGTGGTCGCTTATTGCAATACGATTATATTCATTATAATCAAATTGGTCATTATCACTGTCAGTGTGGTTTCAAACGAGAGCAAGCAAAATATGAAATATCAAGTTTTGATGTGGCACCGTTTTTACATTTAAATATCAATGATGAAAAATATGATATGAAAATTGCAGGTGACTTTAACGCTTATAACGCGTTAGCAGCATATTCAGTTTTAAGAGAGCTTGGGTTAAATGAACAAACAATTAAAAATGGCTTTGAAACGTATACATCAGACAATGGTCGTATGCAGTACTTTAAAAAAGAACGAAAAGAAGCGATGATCAATTTAGCTAAAAACCCTGCAGGAATGAATGCAAGTTTATCAGTTGGTGAACAATTAGAAGGCGAAAAAGTGTATGTTATTTCGCTAAATGATAACGCTGCAGATGGTCGAGATACTTCATGGATTTATGATGCAGATTTTGAAAAATTATCTAAGCAACAAATTGAAGCTATCATCGTGACAGGTACACGAGCAGAAGAACTTCAATTGCGATTGAAGTTAGCAGAGGTTGAAGTACCAATTATAGTTGAGCGTGATATTTATAAAGCAACGGCAAAGACTATGGATTATAAAGGTTTCACAGTTGCAATACCAAACTATACATCATTAGCGCCTATGCTTGAACAATTAAACCGTTCGTTTGAAGGAGGTCAATCATAATATGCATGAATTGACTATTTATCATTTTATGTCAGATAAATTGAATTTATACAGTGATATAGGAAATATTATTGCTTTAAGACAACGTGCTAAAAAACGAAATATTAAAGTTAATGTCGTAGAAATCAATGAAACAGAAGGTATTACCTTTGATGAATGTGATATTTTCTTTATCGGTGGTGGAAGTGATAGAGAACAAGCATTAGCAACAAAAGAATTAAGTAAAATTAAGACACCACTTAAAGAAGCGATTGAAGATGGTATGCCGGGATTAACAATTTGTGGAGGCTATCAATTTTTAGGAAAAAAATATATCACGCCTGATGGTACAGAATTAGAAGGGTTAGGTATTTTAGATTTTTATACTGAATCAAAGACAAACCGATTAACAGGAGATATTGTTATCGAAAGTGATACTTTTGGAACTATTGTAGGTTTTGAAAATCACGGTGGTAGAACATATCATGATTTCGGTACACTTGGTCATGTTACTTTTGGTTATGGTAATAATGATGAAGATAAAAAAGAAGGCATTCATTATAAAAATTTATTAGGTACTTATTTACACGGACCAATTTTACCTAAAAATTACGAAATCACTGATTATCTGTTAGAAAAAGCTTGTGAACGTAAGGGTATTCCGTTTGAGCCTAAAGAAATAGATAATGAAGCGGAAATACAAGCGAAACAAGTATTAATAGACAGAGCAAATAGACAGAAGAAATCTCGTTAACTCTGAATATCGCATCAATGGATTTAATATTGATAAACGATGAAGTTTAGTAATTAATCATATATGTATAAACACACACATTATTTTGGATGGAAACAACCAAATTGATGTGTGTTTTTTTGTTCTAGTGAATAATTATTATACAATGAGTATCTATCCTAGAATTATCAATAGTAATGGTGATTATGCAACATGAAAAAATGAATGATGAAAGGAATTTGACGATGAAGCCCACTAAAGTGATTTTAAGAGATGCATCTTATTTACATAGCAAAACATCGATAACATTTATTTTAAAAGATGTAGTTATCGAAGAAGATAATAAAATTTATTATTTCGACACTAGTGCAACTTTCGAAGATCAAGAAGTTAAATTTGAATTTGCACTTTTTGATAGTGACATGGACAATTTGAAACATATGGATTACGACAATCCTGTTACCGAAATATATTTTATAGAACCTGATTTACATTTTACGATTATTGATTTTAATCAAGAACTGCTTTGTATTTATATTGATTTTGATTCTGGTTTAAGGCATTCAAACATGGCAACAGAATCTGGTATTTCATTAAGGATAAATGTTGCTAAATCAGATTTTACTAAATTTATTAATGAATTAGCCTCTTTACATTAATGATTTAAATCTGATACATAATTACAATCAAAAAAGACAGCCACATCCCTCCGTAGTTTAGGCGTGTGGCTATATTTGAGTCTGAATATTTATGCTTGTAATTTTAAAAAGGGACATGCTATATACGATAAAAAGAGGCGGGGACATAAATCAATGTTCTATGCTCTACGAAGTTATATTGGCAGTAGTTGACTGAACGAAAATGCGCTTGTAACAAGCTTTTTTCAATTCTAGTCAGGGGCCCCAACAAAGAGAAATTGGATTCCCAATTTCTACAGACAATGCAAGTTGGGGTGTGGGCCCCAACACAGAGAATTTCGAAAAGAAATTCTACAGGCAATGCGAGTTGGGGTGGGACGACGAAATAAATTTTACGAAAATATCATTTCTGTCCCACTCCCATGGTGCCAATTAGCATAAGATACTTAAATTAAGCATATCTGCTGTCTAGCAGTCGATAAATCATTAGAACTTCGTATAGTATATGACTTTTAATTTGATTTTCACCACTAATTTCAAGTGCTTTTATTGTCGAACGTAAAGTTTCTACAGAATCATCTTCTCTCTTAAAAGAACCATCATAAAATATATCTTTGATGCTACTACTAATTTTTAGCAATGCCATTTTTTCGTCACCTGAAAAGTTAACACGAGTATTTTTAGGCAAGTAAATGATATTTGATAAATGAGTGATAAACAAACGATTCGTATATGCACGTTTAGTTAATTGATTGAGTAATTTCCAATCACATTCTTTTTTCTTATGATAGCTTAATTCATCACGTTGATAACTTATTAACGTTTCAACTTGATTGTTTAAATTGAAAATATTTTTATATGCTTTTTCGCTTTTATCAGATTGCAGTCTTGATAAGATAAGTTCTTGGCAGCGATTGTAAAATAATTTATACATCAAGGCATCTGTCTTACTTAATTTTTCTTCGACCTGACCATAATACTTAGGTGGAAACACCATGAAGTTAATTAAACCTGATGTCACGAGTCCAATAATTGCTGTCAATGTTCGAGACAAAAAGTTGAATATGTAGGCATCATGAATACCTGGAATCATAGCTAATGATGTTAGTACAGCGACATTCGTACCAACTTGCAATTTGAGTTTTGTACAGAATAAAATCGTGAACGTTGCACTCAATGCATATGTAAAAGGTGATTGATCGCCGAATAAATATGTAAATAATACTGCAAAGCCTGCACCAATTACCGTAGCAGGTAATCTACGATAACCTTTAATAAGTGATGCCTTGGCAGTTGGTTCAATTGTGACTACAGCTGTTAAAATGGCATAGATGGGTGTTAAATCTAGTGCCATACAAAAGACAGCTGTTAAAAAAATGGCAATACCAGTTTTAATTGTTCTGGCACCAATTAAATGTTTATACCATTGATCGTTCATTTTTTAACCTCTAATCATCGTAAAATCTTAGCGAGCGCTTTATAATAATAGTATCGTACATTGGAAAAGTTCATGTATGTAAAATATTTGAAATAATCATACTTAAGCATTACTTTGATTTTCATATACATTAATCAAAGTTCTGGGCTCCACAATGTTATATTGTTAGTAGTTGACTGAAATAAAATGCACTTGTAACAAGCATTTTTCAATTATAGTCCGGGGCCCCAACACAGAAGCTGACGAAAAGTCAGCTTACAATAATGTGCAAGTTGGGGTGTGGGCCCCAACATAGAGAATTTCAAAAAAGAAATTCTACAGGCAATGCAAGTTGGGGTGTGGGCCCCAACACAGAGAATTTCGAAAAGAAATTCTACAGGCAATGCAAGTTGGGGACGATAAAGAAATATTTTTTCTTTATCACACTATGTCTCACTCACTTTCCAAAATACTAAAGTAACATCTTTAGTATATCAAAGAATTTTTGCTATAATAAGTTATAATTATATAAAAAAGGAACGGGATAAAATGATTGTAAAAACAGAAGAAGAATTACAAGCGTTAAAAGAAATTGGATACATATGCGCTAAAGTGCGCAATACAATGCAAGCTGCAACCAAACCAGGTATCACTACGAAAGAGCTTGATAATATTGCGAAAGAGTTATTTGAAGAATACGGTGCTATTTCTGCGCCAATTCATGATGAAAATTTTCCTGGTCAAACGTGTATTAGTGTCAATGAAGAGGTGGCACATGGGATTCCAAGTAAGCGTGTCATTCGTGAAGGAGATTTAGTAAATATTGATGTATCGGCTTTGAAGAATGGCTATTATGCAGATACAGGCATTTCATTTGTCGTTGGAGAATCAGATGATCCAATGAAACAAAAAGTATGTGACGTAGCAACGATGGCATTTGAGAATGCAATTGCAAAAGTAAAACCGGGTACTAAGTTAAGTAACATTGGTAAAGCGGTGCATAATACAGCTAGACAAAATGATTTGAAAGTCATTAAAAACTTAACAGGTCATGGTGTTGGTTTATCATTACATGAAGCACCAGCACATGTACTTAATTACTTTGATCCAAAAGACAAAACATTATTAACTGAAGGTATGGTATTAGCTATTGAACCGTTTATCTCATCAAATGCATCATTTGTTACAGAAGGTAAAAATGAATGGGCTTTTGAAACGAGCGATAAAAGTTTTGTTGCTCAAATTGAGCATACGGTTATCGTGACTAAGGATGGTCCGATTTTAACGACAAAAATTGAAGAAGAATAGTTCAACATATACTAAGACTAAAGTATGAACATCATTTAGTTCCGGAGCCTATTCATATTGGTTTCGGAACTGTTTTATAATAATTAAGAACACAATCAATGCGTCATTTCAAAAATATGTTGTAATAAAGTAGTTTTTAAGCAAACATATCATCGACATCAACGAAGATACATAGCGCATTTGGTATTTTAAAACTTATTATAAAAGGTGATAGTTATGAACTATGTTGAACGTTATATTGAACAGTTTTTGAGAGCAACAGTAAGAAATAATATCAAGCACTACCTTTTAATGCTAGATGAAAAAATGAAAAATTTAGATGATTATATGCGTTATTTAATTACTAAAAAAGAACAACTTAGCAAGTTAATTGACAGTCTAATGCTAACATTAGAAAATAAATATATTGATATTGCTGAAGCATTTCAAATTCAATGTGCAAGAGAAATCAATAATCAAGAAATTGAAAATATTAAATCAGAGTTGAATAAAGTTGAAGCATATTATGCACAAATTGAAACTCAAATTCAACAAACTTCAACTGAAAAAATAGCAACAGAAAAAACATCGTATCTAATAAATTATATGAACGCTGTGGCATAGAAAGGCGGCGAAACATGACACACAAATATATATCAACGCAAATGTTGATTATTTTTACTGCATTAATGATTATTGCCAATTTTTACTACATATTTTTTGAAAAAATTGGCTTTTTACTCGTTCTATTATTGGGATGTGTATTAGTTTATGTAGGATATCTTTATTTTCATAAAATACGTGGCCTTTTGGCGTTTTGGATAGGCGCGCTATTAATTGCATTCACATTATTGTCTAATAAGTATACAATCATCATCTTGTTCGTCTTTTTATTACTACTTATTGTGCGTTATTTAATACACAAATTTAAACCAAAAAAAGTAGTTGCGACGGATGAGGTTATGACTTCACCATCTTTTATTAAACAAAAGTGGTTTGGTGAGCAACGCACACCAGTTTATGTATATAAGTGGGAAGATGTCCAAATCCAACATGGAATTGGCGACCTACATATTGACTTAACAAAAGCTGCAAATATTAAGGAAAATAATACCATTGTTGTGAGACACATTTTAGGTAAAGTACAGGTTATATTGCCGGTTAATTACAATATTAATTTACATGTAGCTGCTTTTTATGGAAGTACTTACGTGAATGAAAAATCATATAAAGTTGAAAATAACAATATTCATATTGAAGAAATGATGAAACCGGATAACTATACAGTTAATATCTACGTATCAACGTTTATCGGAGACGTAGAGGTGATTTATCGATGAACCACTACATTAGAACAATTGGTTCAATGCTCATCTTAGTATATAGCATGCTAGCTGCATTTCTATTCATCGATAAAGTTTTTGTAAATATCATCTATTTTCAAGGTATGTTTTATACACAAATATTCGGAATACCAGTCTTTTTATTTTTAAATCTCATCATCATATTATTGTGTATTATTGTTGGTTCGGTACTCGCTTACAAAATCAATCAGCAAAATGATTGGATTAAGACGCAAATTGAGCGTTCAATGGAAGGCGAAACAGTTGGCATTAATGATCAAAATATAGAAATATATAGTGAAACGTTAGATTTATACCATACACTCGTACCTTTAAATCAAGAATTGCATAAGTTGCGACTTAAAACTCAAAACTTAACCAATGAAAATTATAATATTAATGATGTGAAAGTTAAAAAGATTATTGAAGATGAACGTCAAAGACTAGCACGAGAACTTCACGATTCTGTTAGTCAGCAACTTTTTGCGGCAAGTATGATGCTATCTGCTATCAAAGAAACGAAGTTAGAACCACCATTAGACCAACAAATTCCTATTTTAGAGAAAATGGTTCAAGATTCGCAGTTAGAAATGCGTGCTTTGCTGTTACATTTAAGACCGCTTGGTTTAAAAGACAAATCTTTAGGTGAGGGTATTAAAGATTTAGTTATTGATTTACAAAAAAAAGTGCCAATGAAAGTTGTGCATGAAATACAAGATTTTAAAGTGCCTAAAGGTATTGAAGATCATTTGTTCAGAATTACACAGGAAGCAATTTCGAATACATTGCGTCATTCAAACGGTACAAAAGTGACAGTAGAATTGTTTAATAAAGACGATTATTTATTGTTGAGAATTCAAGATAATGGTAAAGGTTTTAATGTTGATGAAAAATTAGAACAAAGTTATGGACTTAAAAATATGCGTGAAAGAGCTTTGGAAATTGGTGCAACGTTCCATATTGTATCATTGCCAGATTCAGGTACACGTATCGAGGTGAAAGCACCTTTAAATAAGGAGGATTCGTATGACGATTAAAGTATTGTTTGTGGATGATCATGAAATGGTACGTATAGGAATTTCAAGTTATCTATCAACGCAAAGTGATATTGAAGTAGTTGGTGAAGGCGCTTCTGGTAAAGAAGCAATTGCCAAAGCCCATGAGTTGAAGCCAGATTTAATTTTAATGGATTTACTTATGGAAGACATGGATGGTGTAGAAGCGACGACTCAGATTAAAAAAGATTTACCGCAAATTAAAGTATTAATGTTAACTAGTTTTATTGAAGATAAAGAGGTATATCGTGCATTAGATGCAGGTGTCGATAGTTACATTTTAAAAACAACAAGTGCAAAAGATATCGCCGATGCAGTTCGTAAAACTTCTAGAGGAGAATCTGTTTTTGAACCGGAAGTTTTAGTGAAAATGCGTAACCGTATGAAAAAGCGCGCAGAGTTATATGAAATGCTTACAGAACGAGAAATGGAAATATTATTATTGATTGCGAAAGGTTACTCAAATCAAGAAATTGCTAGTGCATCGCATATTACTATTAAAACGGTTAAGACACATGTGAGTAACATTTTAAGTAAGTTAGAAGTGCAAGATAGAACACAAGCTGTCATCTATGCATTCCAACATAATTTAATTCAATAGTTCGTATCGAATTAAGAAAAGTTACTTACGCCAATCACAATATAACATCAAATAGACACCAAAAAACAGAGGTCTTCGCAATCATTAGCGAAAACCTCTGTTTTGTTGGTGTTTAGTCTTTTTTAAGCTTATCAACGATTTTGTCTTTTATATTTTTATCATCTTCTGGATAGGTATCACTAGGATGTTCATCAACATGATACGTACGTTGATGTGTTGCATTACTATCTTCATCATATTCGTATCTAGTGTTCTCATTATAATGATTTTTATTATTGTCATCATGTTCTAATGCTGCTTCTTCAGGTGTTTTACCTTTAATTACACTACGCTGATGAATGATTGCATTGATTTCAGCACCGACAATTATAATAAAACTTGTGATATATAACCATAGTAATAAAATGATGATACCCGCGATACTGCCATATGTTTTAGAATAGTTACCAAAATTTGAAATATACCAACCAAAACCAAATGAACCAGCTAACCAAATAATTGAAGTAAATACTGCACCTGGTAATACTGACTTAAGCTTCGTTTTAACGTTAGGTGCAACCGAATATAACACGATAAATATGATAAATATAATAATGATTGGTAACACAATTCTAATAAGGTTAAAAATCCATTTCACTTGTTCGTCAAATCCAAGTGGACCGAATAGGAAATGACTAATTACAGAACCAAGCGTTGGTAATGCTAGAGCAACTACAAACACAACGCCCATAACTACAGTGAAGACAACACTTAGTAGTTTTAAAACGATTCCATTACGGCTATCTTCTACATCGTAAGCAACATTGAAAGAATTCATAATTGCAGTCATTCCATTTGAAGTTGACCAAATTGCTAAAATCAAACCGATAGATAATAAGCCACCACTGGAGTTTTGAGTTATATCACCAATTACACTCTTAATTAGAGTAGATGTTTCAGCGGGTGCATTGCTTAACATATTAGTAATTTGACTCTGCTTAATATTGAAAAATGGTAATAATGTTAATAGGAAAAGCAACATAGGGAACATAGCAAGTACGAAATGGTAAGTCATTTGCGCTGCTAGTCCTGAGGCATCATCTTTTCCTATGCGATAGATGAGATATGATAAGAAATTAGAGTCTTTCTTATATTTTGCAGGTTTATTTAATCTTGATAAGAAGAAAACCTGATCATCTTTTTTAGGTTTCTTAGATTGGAATTGTTGAGGTTCAATATATGTACGATCAACATCAATTTTGGGATTACTTTTATTTTTCTTTTTTGACTCCTCTTGCGCTTCCTTAACAGAATTAAGGTATTTTGAAGAAGAGTGATCCTTTTTCGACATGTGCACTCCTTAACCTTTCTCTATGTAATGTTTTATAAAGTAACTATTAGTATTTATCCAATTATAAAAAAACTAAACAATGATATGCTTTAAAAATGATAATATTATAGAAATTAATTGATTTAAATCTTTCATAGGCTATTTTGATTTAAAATTAAAACAAAGGCAATACTGAAACAATGTAGTTTGGCCAATCATTGTATTATCATTTAATAATGATAACTATGAAAGGCGTACACCAAATTGTTAAGTATTGCCTTATAAAAACAAAATCATCTTAGCGTTGATTTTTTCTATTAACAAATGTTTCTTTCGCATCCTTTAATGAACGTTCTAATTCAGGATTATTACGACGAATTTCTTCAACAACATCTTTCCAGTATAAAACTTCGTCTTTAATCTTGCTGACTTTAGAAGGCTTACGAGTGCGGTTACCATTTTTTGCATCTTTAACTGATTGAACTAAAGCTTGACGTGTAGATTTATCAGCTAAACTAATTGCACCACCAATTACGGCACCAATTAAAATACCAGGAACAAATTTATTTTCCATAAAAAACTACCCCTCTTTCAAATTTGCATCTTTTACGATGTAGTCTATTAAATTATCACAAGATGATAATACCATGTCGTATACACCTTCAAAATTATTCGTGTAGTATGGATCTGGTACATCACTCTCTTCCATATTACTAAATTCTAACAGTTTGAACAATTGTCCCTTAAGATTAGGATTGATAGATTTAATATTATCAACGTTACTTTGATCCATAGCCACAATGTAATCAAAATCATCTGTCGCTTCGAATAATTCACTAATCATGCCATCAAATGGAATATTGTGTTTGTTGAGAATTTTTTGTGTACCTTCATGAGGCGGCTCTCCTAAATTCCAGCTACCAGTACCTCTTGAATGTACTTTAATATCATGAATATTTCTGTCTTTAAGTCTTTGTCGCATGATTGCTTCTGCCATTGGAGAACGACATATATTGCCAAGACAGACAAATGCTACATCTACCATTTTGATTCCTCCAAACTATGTAGTTATATCCCCATTTTATAGCGACTTTAAACAATAAGAAAGCAGATTATATAAAATTCTATTAAAGTTTATTAAATTGTGATACTTTGATAACATAACTATTATTAGAGGTGAACATTGTGGCTATGACAAATGAAGAGAAAGTATTAGCTATTAGAGAGAAGTTAAATATTGTTAATCAAGGATTATTAGATCCTGAAAAATATAAAAATGCAAATGAAGAAGAATTAACAGATATATATGATTTTGTTCAATCAAGAGAAAGATTGTCGCCAAGTGAAGTGACAGCTATTGCTGACGCTTTAGGACAATTGCGACACGACTAGGAGTGGGAATTTTGACTAATTACAAAGAAAAGTTACAACAATACGCTGAACTATTAGTTAAGGTTGGTATGAATGTTCAACCAAAACAGCCAGTATTTATTAGATCATCAGTAGAAACATTAGAATTAACGCATTTAATTGTAGAAGAAGCATATCATTGTGGCGCTTCAGATGTACGTGTTGTATATAGCGATCCAACCTTAAAACGCTTAAAATTTGAAAATGAATCTGTGGAACATTTTGCTAATCATGAGTTAAAATCATATGATGTTGAAGCGAGAATGGATTACGTTAAACGTGGCGCTGCTAATTTAGCACTTATTAGTGAAGATCCTGATTTAATGGATGGTATCGATAGCCAAAAATTACAAGCATTTCAACAACAAAACGCACGCGCATTTAAAGGATATATGGAAAGTGTACAAAAAAATCAATTTCCATGGGTCGTAGCTGCTTTTCCATCTAAAGCTTGGGCGAAGAGAGTGTATCCTGAACTATCTGTAGAAGAAGCATATATTAAGTTTATTGACGAGGTATTCGATATTGTGCGAATTGATGGTAACGATCCAGTTGAAAATTGGCGTCAACACATCGCTAATTTAAGTGTTTACGCTCAAAAGTTACAACAAAAAAATTACCATGCGTTGCATTATGTATCTGAAGGTACTGATTTAACGGTAGGTTTAGCGAAAAATCATATCTGGGAAGATGCTACAAGTTATGTTAACGGCAAGGAACAAGCTTTTATTGCTAATATACCAACTGAAGAAGTATTTACAGCACCAGATCGAAATAGAGTAGATGGATATGTTACTAATAAATTGCCTTTAAGTTATAATGGCACAATTATCGATCAATTTAAATTGATGTTTAAAGATGGAGAGATTATTGATTTTTCAGCTGAAAAAGGTGAAACGGTATTGAAAGATTTAATCAATACTGATGAAGGTTCAAGAAGATTAGGTGAAGTAGCATTAGTACCTGATGATTCACCGATATCAAATCGTAATACCATTTTTTACAATACTTTATTTGATGAAAATGCAGCATGTCATTTAGCGATTGGATCTGCTTACGCCTTTAATATTCAAGGTGGAACGGAAATGACTGTTGAGGAAAAGATTGCAAGCGGATTAAATGATTCAAATGTACATGTCGATTTCATGATTGGTAGTAGTGATTTGACTATTTATGGCATATTCGAAGATGGTTCAAAAGAACTAGTATTTGAAAATGGAAATTGGGCATCAACATTTTAATAAATGTTATTTTGAGGTGCTGAGTAGGAAATGAAACATGTATTTAAAGGTCAAATACGTGATTAAAGTATAGATTGGGAGATAAAATAATGACAAATCAGGACAGACCAATGAAATCTATGTCAGAATCAAAATGTTATAAAAATAGACAAGTTTTCCCTCAAGATACGAATCACCATCATACAATGTTTGGTGGTACATTGATGGCTAATATTGATGAAATTGCAGCAATCACAGCTATGAAACATGCTGGTGCGCAAGTAGTTACCGCATCTACAGACTCAGTAGATTTCTTAAAGCCGATTAAAACAGGGGACATATTACAATACGTAGCGATGGTTTCATACGCTGGGACTAGTTCAATGGAAGTGGTCGTTCAAATTAGAATTGACGATGTATTTAATAACAAGCATGATTTAGCTGCATTAAGTTACTTAACATTTGTTGCGTTAGATGATGAAGGCAAACCTAAACATGTACCTGGTGTATATCCAGAAGATGATGTTGAAAAATGGTTTTATGATACAGCACCACAACGTGTTGAACGAAGAAAAGCACGTCGCATTGAAAGTAAACAAACAATTGAATATTTAGCTCAAGTGCAACATATTAGAGACTAAAAATATAAAGACAGATTGTTAAGGATGAATTGAACTGTTATGTTCGAATATTCCACCTACAATCTGTCTTTTTGATTATGCACGTTTATGCTTTTAGTTAAAATTTACCCCTTTTATTATAGACTATTAGTCCTATTAAATGACCTTTATTATTAAAGTAGAGTACTGCCAGCAATTAATTGTTTTTTATTTTATAATAGCATTAAAATATGCGGAGACTACTTATCGATAAAGTGCTTCTCCGCATAATTAAGCGTTTTTAAAATTGTATAATTTGTGGTTGTTTGTGCATATGACGCTCATTATCTTTAAAATCCATATTCGGATAGTACATATTTTTAACAAGAACATTTGGTCCTAAACAACTAAACTCGGAACAATGACAATTTAATGATTTAGCAAGATCAGAGGATAACCATTTATCAAATACATCTGTTAATTTATCTTTTTGTATATTCGAAATTGTACCTGTTTCATCTCCGAAATCAGTTACGATTACATTACCTGTAAATACATTGACATTTAAACGACTACGGCCATCCGGGTCATTTCTAGTCGTTACATTTTTAGCATTTCTTAAACGTGATAGTAACTTTTGATCTTCATCATCCTTTAAGCATGGAAACACAGGCAAAGTACCAAATAACATCCAAATATCTTCATCTCTGAAATCCAATATATCATGAATTGTCTTTTTCATTTCCGCTAGAGTTAACACATTTAATTGACTTGCAAAGTCAGCTGGATACATAGGGTGAATCTCGTGTCTGCTACATTTCATATCATGAACGACTTCTTGATGTATTTTTCGTAAATGTGGTAGCGTACTTTGATTGAGCATTGTTTCCGCAGATACAAACATTCCTTGTTCTGATAATGTACGTGCATTCGAAATCATTTGTTCATATAATTTTAACTTAGCTTTTAACGGTGGTTGCTTCTTCATTGCGCCAAAGCCAACATTTGCGAATTCATCAGTTGTTCCCCAGTTATGTGAGATATGCATAACATCGATATATTCAGCAATATCTAAATAACGATCTTGAGGCAATGTTAGGTTTGAATTCATTTGTGTATATATACCTCGATGATGTGCATACTTTAATAGAGGTTTAACAACATTTCTAATAGACTTTTTAGAAAACATTGGTTCGCCACCTGTAATTGACATCGTTCGCAGATTTGGAATTTCATCAAGTCTACGATAAATTAAGTCCATATCTAAAGGCTCGGGGTCGACAGTTTGTAAAGTATAACCAACTGCACAGTGGCTACAACGCATATTACAAAGATTTGTAGTTGTAAATTCGATGTTACTTAAAGTTAATTGGCCATGTTCTTTAACATCGTTATATGATTCCCATGGATCATTGTAAATGCTAACAGGTTGCTTCAATTTGACGCTATTCATCGTCTTAAACTTCCTTCTTTCTATTTGGTTCATATCGGTATGATACCACTTCGTATTATCACTCGTAACAAATTATCTCTTAATTTTAGTTAATTGAAAAGGGGATTTTTAAAAGTCAAAATAATTTGAATGTCATAAATATAGCTAAGATTATATCGCTTTAACGCAATTTCTGTTAGGATAATAATGAAAAAGAAAACAAAATAAAAGGAGTTAACTTTTTATGAATGAACAGCAAACAATCGAACAGATAAAAGCGCGTTTAAATAAGTTTATTGAGGATATCGATCATGTAAATCCTGATGAAGTACGTGTTGAAGATATAGATGAATGGATTGGATTGTTAGATCAGCTTGAAGAAAAGGTTAAATTAGTATCTAAGTAAATGCCACATAAGATGTGTTAGGGTTAGATATCGCGACAGTCGCTTAATAATTTTTATATCTTGTATGTTTAATCACTGATTTACTTGTCTATAGTAATTATATCAATGATATATAGAAAGGTGATTTTCAATGACTAAAAAAGTAGCAATTATTCTAGCAAACGAATTTGAAGATATAGAATATTCAAGCCCTAAAGAGGCATTAGAGAATGCAGGCTTTAATACTGTAGTGATTGGAGATACTGCAAATAGTGAAGTTGTTGGTAAACACGGTGAAAAAGTTACTGTCGATGTAGGCATTGCAGAAGCTAAACCAGAAGATTATGATGCATTATTAATTCCTGGAGGATTTTCACCAGATCATTTACGTGGAGATACAGAAGGTCGATATGGCACATTTGCTAAATACTTTACTAAAAATGATGTACCAACATTTGCCATTTGTCATGGGCCACAAATACTAATAGATACAGACGATTTAAAAGGTCGTACGTTAACAGCAGTATTAAATGTACGCAAAGATTTATCAAATGCAGGCGCACATGTAGTTGATGAGTCAGTAGTTGTAGACAACAATATTGTAACAAGTCGAGTACCAGACGATTTAGATGATTTTAATCGAGAAATCGTTAAACAATTACAATAGAAGTATTGTGGTTATCGATTGTTAAAATTTATATATTTTCGTTTGAAATGAAATATGGATTTTAGTTTTAATAAATGAATAACAAATAAAAGGTCGTCTCTATTGGCATTTAATAGGGATGGTCTTTTATTTTTACAAAATATAACAATATTTGACATGATTAATATTTAAAATTGCAATGATTTATCTATAATTTTTTCAAAAAACAAAAAAGTAAGTATGATGGCGTATACGATTGTAAGCCCTTGGACTGATTTTCCCAAAAAGTGTAGCCTATTTGTGATAGTACTGGTAAACTCAAGGTATATACTAAGTGAGTTTTAAAAGAAGGAGCAAACGCATGAAAAGAAGCGATAGGTACTCAAACTCAAATGAACATTTTGAGCATATGAAACACGAACCTCACTATAATACGTATTATCAACCAGTTGGCAAACCGCCGAAAAAGAAAAAAAGTAAACGAATACTATTGAAAATATTATTAACCATTCTAATCATTATCGCATTGTTTATTGGTATCATGTATTTTTTATCTACACGCGATAATGTGGATGAACTAAGAAAAATTGAAAATAAAAGTAGTTTTGTGTCAGCTGATAACATGCCAGAGTATGTTAAAGGTGCCTTTATTTCAATGGAAGATGAACGATTCTACAATCATCATGGATTCGATTTGAAAGGTACAACTAGAGCTTTATTTTCAACGATTAGCGACAGAGATGTGCAAGGTGGTAGTACCATTACACAACAAGTTGTCAAAAATTATTTTTATGATAATGATCGTTCATTTACTAGAAAAGTAAAAGAATTATTTGTAGCTCATCGAGTTGAAAAACAATGTAATAAGAACGAAATTTTAAGCTTTTATTTAAATAATATTTACTTTGGGGATAATCAATATACGCTTGAGGGCGCAGCAAACCATTACTTTGGAACAACCGTGAATAAAAATAGTACAACAATGTCTCACATAACAGTTTTACAAAGCGCTATTTTAGCTAGTAAAGTCAATGCACCTAGCGTATATAATATCAATAATATGTCAGAGAATTTTACGCAACGTGTAAGCACGAACTTAGAAAAAATGAAGCAACAAAATTATATCAATGAAACACAATATCAACAGGCTATGTCACAATTAAATCGTTAAATACTTGCATTCATGTGTAAGATGCTTGGAACTATAATGTAGAAGGTTTAATTGAAATGTCATAATGATAAAGTTGAATTGTTTCTGCTTTATAAATTTTACAGATTTGCTTGTAATCACACTTTCATTTTAAAAGATGATAGTGTGATTTTTTGTTAGCATCGAAAAATATTTAAAGTTAAACATTTGCTATAGGAAGTGGCTTATTGAATAATAAAAGAGTATTGTATTAAAACTTGAGAAAGTAACGGGGTGATCCAGTGCCGAAGATTACTAAAATAGAAGTTCAAAAGAAAAACAAAGAACGTTTTAATCTTTTTTTAGACGAACAATTTGAAATGGGTATAGATATCGATACATTAGTCAAATTTAATTTAAAAAAAGGGCAACAACTTGAAGCTGCTGACATGGCAGAGATTCAAAAGTATGATCATTATCGCATAGGTTTAAACAAAGCAATCCAATATTTATCATATAAAAAGAGAACTGAAAAAGAAGTTATACAATATTTACAAAAAGAAGAGATATCAGAGCAAGCGATTTCTGAAGTGATTGAATATTGTTATCGCGAAAAGTTAATCGACCATCAAGATTATGCGGAAAGTTTAAAAAATACAATGATTCGCACGACAGATAAAGGACCTAAAATTTATCAACAAAAACTATATCAACTTGGTATAGAACCAAATATCATTGAAATGTTTACAGAACTTTATAGAGAACAACAGGAACTTGATGATATTATCCAAATTGCTGAAAAAATATCTAAAACAAAAAAAGGGCCACAAAATAAGGTTAAAGAAAAAGTAATGCAATCTTTAATTCAAAAAGGGTTTGAAATGGAAACCATTCATGCTGTATTGAATGAAATGGATTTTACACAAGATGAAGCGGTTTTAGACGATTTATTACAACGAGATTTAGAAAAAATTTATAATAAAAATCGAAAGAAGTACACGCAACAGAAATTAATTTCAAAAACTATCGAAGGCCTTATGAGAAAAGGATATAAATATGATAAAATTAAAGCTAAATTAGAAGAAAGTGGTATTGCCGATGGAACAGAAGAAATTGAGTGAGATGTCTGAGCCAGAATTAAGACACGAAATACAACTTTATAAAGAGAAAATGAGAAAAGCTGAGATGAACGGTATTTTAAATGAATATGACGTTTATCAAAGTAAAGTAATTGTTGCCGAAAGTTACTTAGTAGACAGAAAAAAGATAGAAATTGGTAAAATTTATAAACTGACTGATGGCAGTAATCAATATTTTAAAGTAGAAAGATTAAAAGGTATTTTTGCGTGGGGGTTTAGATTTAATAGCGATGAACCCGAAGAAGGCTTACCTATAGCGTTATTACAATTATAGAAGGATGAAAATAGATGGGAAGTTCAATTGTTTTAAAGTTACTAAAAGTAACACACTACTATAGGAATAAACAGAATAAAAAATGGTATTTACCTTTTGGATATGATGCTGAAGATATCGATTTAAACAATATTAGTTTACATATTTATCAAGGAGAAGCATTAGGTATAATTGGTGAACCTGAATCTTCCAAAGCGTTGGTAGGTCAATTGTTGGCAGGTGCAATTAAACCTGATAAAGGTAAAGTAGTTTGTACTGAAGATTTGTTCTACGGATATATTGAAGATCAATCGTTAATTCATCAAACTGTTGAAGCTTATACAGCGCAGTTAGTTCAACTATTTCCATATGAAATTAATGATCATAAAGCTGAACAGATTATTCAATATGCACATTTAGGCGATTTTAAAACGAAGCCGGTTAACCATATATCGAAAGCGGCATACGCTCAATTACTATTAAGTATTGCACGCTCATCAAAATCAAATATTATTATTTTAAATCATGTTATTGACTATTTAACACCACAATTTATGGAACGTGCGATTGAATTAACAAATGATTATATTGAAAATAATTTAACGATTGTGTCAATTGGTGATGATATTGATAAAATTTCACAAGTGAGTAACTACATAGCTTGGTTTTCACATGGTCAATTAAGAATGGAAGGGTCACTTAAACAAGTTATTCCATCTTTTAAAGAACATGAACGTGATCGATTAAGTCTAAACTCAAAAGAAGAAATTGAAAACTTTGATTTAGATTGGAAAAAGAATCGTACAAGAATACCAGAGATGACCTATAATTTCAAACGTGTTGAGCGCTATAATCATGCAAAACCGCCTAAGTTTTTAGTGCGTTTTTGGACTTTAGCCTCAGGTACCATTTTAGGCTTAGCATTGATGATGTTGCTCATTTTCAATAATATAGGAATTATTTCGATAACAGATTTTACGAATCGTGCTACGATGCAAAATGAAAATAAAGATCCATATGGCGAAAAGTTAGCTTATGGAATTGCTTTTAATGGCAGTGTGGATATGCAAGGGGATAAACAAGTCACAATTCCAAAATATAGTGTAGTTACAATTACTGGCGAAAATAGTAAAAATTATCGTGTTACCGCCGATAATAAGACTTACTATGTTAGTAAAGATAAATTAGAATATTTTAACCCGGCAGGTTTATATCAAACGCATAGTTTTAAAAAATTAGCACCATATATGAAATCAAATTATAGTAATTACTATGCATACTTTAATAGTCAATTACATAAAAAGCATAGTTCAGTTATTAAAACTTTAGTTCCTGATGATGATAACCGTTTCGTTGCATCCGTTACACAACAACCGATACAATTACTTTTCAATGATAATAATCAGTTATATGGTTTTGTTTATCCAATTGTAGATAAAAAAGAATTAAAAGATAAGTTTAATATTAACAATAACATTTGGATTACTAAAGTTGGGAATGGATATTGTATTGCCAATTTGAAAGAAGACAAATGGATTTATATTGAATTGTAGGTGTAAAGATGCTAGATAATATTATTTTATATTTTAAAAACTTACCGCATACTAAAAGGTATGTAACAGAACGTTTAAAACAAAGTTGGAAAAGTTTTCTAATCGTATTAGCTGCATGTTTAATACTTATTATTGCAAGTGAAACGCTATTTTCCTTTAGTCATTTGACCGATGTTAAAGAGGTGCGATGGTTATTTAGAATTATTGCATTGATTGTTTTTGCGGTAGTGATGTTCACAATTTATATCTCTTATCATCATTATATGAATGACTTTTTAGTTACTAAGTTATTTAATATTTCCGCAGCGACGCCAGTAGTTATTATGTCTATTTTAAGTTTTATTATGCTAGTCATTTTGACGATGATTAGTGCATTGGTTAAACCAGTAAACTTCGAAACATCATATATAGCGCTATTCTATTTTATTGTGATGGCAACTATTTTTGTAGGATTAATATCCGTTACTTTTGGTCTTATTCGACTGTTAACTGAAAAAATAAATATCATATTTTATGGGGTTTGTGTATTGTGTATCTTATTGTTACCAATTATTTTCATACCAAATCCAAATCATGTATTTATCAATCACATCCTAATGCTGAATCCAATGTATTACATTGTTAATGGTATAGCACAATCTATCATATTTGGTATATCAAGTATGGAAAACATTCCATATCATTTTTACTTTATTTTATTCTTATGTTTAATAGCTGCAGTAAATTTCGTATTAGCAAGGTATACGACACACGCAATTTATAATAAAACATCTAAAGTGACACAAACTGATAATCAACAGGATGTTTCAAATGATAGTACAGACGAGGCGGATACTTCTTCATGATGTTTAGCTGACCTGTTGTGTAAATTAATCTGTGAGAATCAGAAACAATTAGAATATCATCTAGATATTGTTTTCCTATACTGATTTTGATATTTCGAGTCATTAAAGGTAGTTTGTTAGCAACAATATAAATTTTAGATTTTGTAAAAGCATTCATAGTTTTACATTAAAAAACCGGACAGAGTAAAAATCGTTTTGATTTTCATTCTGCCCGGTTGTTCATTTTTTATAGATTAACTTTAGTGAATAATAACTTGAAATTATTTAGCATACAGTTTACGTTGTAACTTATCTTCTGTAAATACCCAGCCAATATAAGAGTGGTCTATGACATTATCGTTTGTTACATGTGCAATTGCCACAAATGAATAATGATCATTTTTTAAATAACGCAAATCAATCAAACGAATTTCAGTAGAACCATCTGCTAACGTTGTTGTTTGCCAACGATAGATTGATGAAAAGTTTAAAAAAGTACGTATATCTTTATTACCTTTGACTTTCCATAAAATGGAGTCTGTTGATAATGTTTGACGTTCCACTTTATCACTAAACACCACATTCCTACCATATGCTTTTCCAACATAGTCATGTGCATCAGTTTGTATCGCGACACGCCATTCCATAAATTTTATTGTTGGCGCAACAAATACTTTAACAGGGTGATGCTCTTGTTGAATTGCTTTTAAAGCTTGTTGCTTAATTACGGCTCTCATTTTAAAACGAATCATGTAATAAATGATTAGTAAAGCGATTATAGGAAAGAAGACTGCAAATGGATGCAAGCCTATAACCCATAATACAATACCAATACAAAGAACTGTGAAAATAATAGGGTCAAATGTGTTAATCACACTTAATTGAATCCATTTGTTTGTGATAGGTCTAAGTGCTTGTGTACCATAAGAATTGAATATATCTACAAAGACATGTAAAAATACTGCGAGCTGAGCCCACATCCATACATGAAATGGGTTGGTTCCACTAAAGAACGTGAATATTAAAAATGTAATTAAAATTGGCCATAGTATTGTGAAAGGGATGGAATGCGTGATACCTCTATGATGCGAAATATATGTTGCATTGTCCTTTAATTTAAGAACAGTATCCCCATCAGGAATTAATGAACCAACGATAAGGGTTGTAGCTGTTGCACCAAACGTAGAAGCCATTGCTGGATCTTGAGTTGCAAGTGCTGTAAGGCCCACCCCAATTGCGATATGTGTTGCAGTGTCCATATCAGTTCACTCATTTCATAATATTATATATACTATTATAATCCAATTTCGCAAATAACTAAATTAACTTACATACTAACCATGATTTTAATGTACAATAAAAACATTATGAGTAAAGACAATTAATTTTGGTGAGGAAAGGGTTTTATAAATGTATCAGCAGTCTAGTTTTAAAGAAAATTTGATACACTGGTTTGATGAAAATCAAAGAGAAATGCCATGGCGACAAACGACCAATCCGTACTATATTTGGTTAAGTGAGGTCATGTTACAACAGACACAAGTTAAAACAGTTATTGACTATTATCATCGTTTTGTTGAACGATTTCCAACTGTGGAAGTTTTGAGTCAAGCTTCGGAAGATGAAGTGTTAAAGTATTGGGAAGGCTTAGGATATTATAGTAGAGCTCGAAATTTTCATACGGCGATTAAAGAAGTTTATGATAAATATGAAGGCTTAGTTCCCAAAGATCCTGATCAATTTAAAGCGTTAAAAGGTGTTGGCCCATACACACAAGCTGCAGTAATGAGCATTGCATATAATGTACCACTAGCAACTGTAGACGGAAATGTTTTTCGAGTATGGTCTAGATTGAATGATGACTATCGAGATATTAAATTACAATCGACGAGGAAATCGTACGAACAAGAATTGTTACCGTATGTTACTACAGAAGCTGGAACGTTTAATCAAGCTATGATGGAATTAGGGGCATTAATTTGTACACCAAAAAATCCATTATGCTTATTTTGTCCAGTTCAAGAAAACTGTGAGGCATTTGATAAAGGTACATTTGAAAAGTTACCTGTTAAATCTAAAAATGTAAGTAAAAAAGTAATTGAGCAATCCGTCTTTTTAATTAGAAATAATCAAGGTCAATATCTGTTGCAAAAGCGTAGCGAAAAATTATTGCATGGTATGTGGCAATTTCCTATGTTTGAAAGTGAGCATGCTAGACATGAAATGACTGAAAAAATCGGTCATGACATTCAACCAGTAGAAACACCTATTTTTGAGTTGAAGCATCAATTTACTCATTTAACATGGAAGATTAAAGTATACGCCGTTTCAGGAGCAATTAACATTGAAACATTACCAGATGACATGATTTGGTTTGATTTAAGTGATCGAGATCAATATACATTCCCTGTACCTATGTCAAAGATTTATCAATTTATAAATGGGTAACATTCGATGATTGGTAATATTATCGGAAAACATAGTGACATTAATTTTAAAAAGTATAAATGATATCTTTAAATCTCATAGAATAACAATGTCAAAAAGTTAAAGTGTTGATATATAAAAGTGATGATTTTATATACTTTAAATGGGACATGTAAATCTCTGTTGCAGTACTTAGCAATATTACCGAGTTTAATTATTAAGTAGTAAAATCTTATTTCGTAAAAATATGTATTTATATAATACTATTTCTGAAATATGCTATAATTTATAATGGTTAAATTAACAGAAGGTGGTGTGGAGTATGGTCAGAGAATCCATACCTAAAGAAGGGGAAAACATTAAAATTCAGAGTTATAAACATGATGGTAAGATTCATCGCGTTTGGTCTGAAACAACAATATTAAAGGGTACTGATCATGTTGTCATTGGTGGCAATGATCATACGTTAGTGACTGAAAGTGACGGAAGAACTTGGATAACACGTGAACCGGCAATTGTTTACTTTCACTCAGAATATTGGTTTAATGTTATCTGCATGTTTAGAGAAGATGGAATTTATTACTATTGCAATTTGTCATCACCATTTGTTTGTGATGAAGAGGCATTAAAATATATAGACTATGATTTAGATATTAAAGTATATCCAAACGGAAAGTATCATTTATTAGATGAAGATGAATATGAGCAACATATGAATCAAATGAATTATCCGCATGATATTGATATTATTTTAAGACGCAACGTGGACATTCTTCAACAATGGATAGAACAGAAGAAGGGCCCATTCGCGCCAGATTTTATCAAAGTTTGGAAAGAACGTTACAAAAAAATTAGACAGTATTAAGCAAATAAAGTGTAAATACTGATTAAATCATTTATATTGACTTAGTGATGTAAAGAAGTATGATAACTTTTGCTGTCGTGTGGGGACACAGTATCCATAGATTAAATTGAATAGAATATAACATACGAATAAGACAACGTATTTAATCACATGAATATGACAGAGGTTGAGATATCTTAATTTTAAAAATGTAAATTGTAAGAAGAATTTACATCTACAAATTATGTATCCAACCTCTATTCATTTTTATGCTTATGAATAGGATAGGGCAATAGATTAGGGGGGGATTGTATGATTAAACGATATTTGCAATTTGTTAAGCCATACAAATATCGTATTTTTGCAACGATTATTGTTGGAATAATTAAGTTTGGTATACCAATGCTTATACCACTTTTAATTAAATATGCAATAGATGGCGTGATTAATAACCACGCACTAACGACTGATGAAAAAGTTCATCATTTAACTATTGCCATTGGTATCGCATTATTTATTTTTGTAATAGTGAGACCACCAATTGAATTTATACGTCAATATTTGGCGCAATGGACAAGTAATAAAATATTGTATGATATACGTAAAAAGTTATACAACCATTTACAAGCTTTAAGTGCGAGATTTTATGCTAATAATCAAGTAGGTCAAGTAATATCTAGAGTGATTAATGATGTTGAACAAACAAAAGATTTCATTTTAACCGGGTTAATGAATATTTGGTTAGATTGTATAACAATTATTATTGCACTATCCATAATGTTCTTTTTAGATGTGAAATTGACTTTAGCAGCACTGTTTATCTTCCCATTTTACATTTTAACGGTGTACGTTTTCTTTGGAAGATTAAGAAAATTGACGCGTGAGAGATCGCAAGCATTAGCTGAGGTTCAAGGATTCTTGCATGAACGTGTTCAAGGTATTTCAGTCGTTAAAAGTTTTGCGATTGAAGACAATGAAGCGAAAAACTTTGATAAAAAGAACACTAATTTCTTAACACGTGCTTTGAAACATACAAGATGGAATGCCTATTCCTTTGCCGCAATTAATACAGTTACAGATATTGGACCAATAATTGTCATCGGTGTTGGTGCATATCTTGCTATTTCTGGATCAATCACAGTAGGTACACTTGCAGCATTTGTTGGATACTTAGAGTTATTGTTCGGGCCTTTACGTCGTTTAGTCGCATCATTTACAACTTTAACGCAAAGTTTTGCTTCAATGGACCGTGTATTCCAATTAATTGACGAAGATTATGACATTAAAAATGGTGTTGGTGCTCAACCTATTGAAATTAAACAAGGTCGTATTGATATTGATCATGTTAGTTTTCAATATAACGATAACGAAGCTCCAATTTTAAAAGATATTAATTTGAGTATTGAAAAAGGAGAAACAGTTGCTTTCGTAGGTATGAGTGGTGGTGGTAAATCAACATTAATTAACTTAATACCGAGATTTTACGATGTAACTTCTGGGCAAATTTTAATAGATGGTCACAACATTAAAGATTTTTTAACGGGAAGTTTAAGAAATCAAATAGGATTGGTGCAACAGGATAATATTTTATTCTCTGATACAGTTAAGGAAAATATTTTACTTGGTCGTCCAACAGCAACAGATGAAGAAGTAGTTGAAGCGGCGAAAATGGCTAATGCACATGACTTTATTATGAACTTGCCACAGGGATATGACACTGAAGTAGGTGAACGAGGTGTTAAATTATCAGGTGGTCAAAAACAAAGATTATCGATTGCTAGAATATTTTTAAATAATCCGCCAATGCTTATCTTGGATGAAGCAACAAGTGCACTTGATTTAGAAAGTGAATCCATTATTCAAGAAGCATTAGATGTGTTGAGTAAAGATCGAACGACACTTATCGTAGCGCATCGCTTGTCCACTATTACACATGCTGACAAAATTGTCGTAATTGAAAATGGACATATTGTTGAAACAGGTACGCATCGTGAATTGATGTCAAAACAAGGTGCTTACGAGCATTTATATAGCATTCAAAACTTATAAAGTATTAGTTGTTTGACTTCAGTACAATCTTGAAGAGAAAATTTGTAACAGGATGGTGGGGTCATAACATAGAAAAAGCAGTAAGAGATTTTCTTAATTGAAAATAATCTTACTGCTTTTTTTAATTTAATTTCGAGATTCAATATTACTTTATCTCATTGTGGTATTAATTACAGGAATTGCTTTAAACTTATAAATCAAAGTCTTCTTCAACAATTTCAATGTCTGCATCAGATCTATGATATGTGAAAAAGCTAATTCTTATGCGGTCTAAATGCTCTAAATGGTGTCGATACTCTTCGATGGCTGCAACAATTTGCATAACATTGGCAAACGAATATTCCGTTTGATAAGGATGATTTATTAACTCATGCTGAAATGTGGACAATAAATCTTTTTTCTGCGGATTATCTAACTCATAATCAACATGTGTCACATTATAACGTGCTTTTTTAGAAAGGCTAGCTAAAATTTGCTCGTGAAAAGCAGTTAATGAATCTAAATCTAATTTGATTTGTAATAGGAAATTGTTATTAAGTAAATATAAGTCGTTTTGATAACGCGACAATTTGTTTAATACTTCATAAGCTTGTCTAGTCGTCTGAACTACTTCTCTGAAAAGTATTTTCTTTCTATTCTGTTGGTGAATATGTTTTTTTGTAATAGGACGTTCTTCGCTATAGTAATCATAAATTTTCTCTAACTTTTCGACACGTTGTTTTAAATTATGACTATCTTGTTTAATATTATTAAACTCCGTCGTATCATTTAATACTAATTTAAACCACATAAAAATATCTGAGGATATATTTAATGAATTATAGTAAATTTTTGTTTCAAATTTAGGTGGTAGAAACACAAAGTTAACTAGAGATGAACTTATGACACCAATCATTACAAGTACAAACCTGTAAAAGGCGGTAATATAGAAAGAACCGGTATGTTGTCCCATAATGATTAATGCTGTTACACTCGCCAAAGTAGCAACATGTGCTAAATTAAATTTAAATAAAATAGCAATAAGTACTATGACGGTAACACCCATAATGATAAAATTATCACTAAAAATTGTTACCATTGTAACAGATAGTATGGCACCTATAATGTTACCCAATGCTTGATCAGAAACTGTTTTAAATGAACGATAAATACTAGGTTGCATTGCAACAACAGCACTGACACCAGCTAAGGCTTTCAGACCAACATCATCCGGTAGTAAAGAAGCGATAGACATAGCTAAAATAATGGCTATACCAGTTTTAAAAATCCGAGCTCCTAGTCTCAAAAATAATGACGCCCCTTTTAAGTTTATTGAATATCTAATATTCGTATTCATTACTGTTATACACTTACTAGTTACAAAATTCAAGCTTATTTATAGTTGTTAAAATAAATCATACATAATACTGATAGTGATGTAAAACTTTAGTCAGAGATTAAAAGAGTATAAATTTGTAAAATAAAAACTCACATAGTGACATATCAAGTTAAACGTTAATAGTTAACGATATAAAATGAATCTACTATGTGAGCATTTGCTTTATTTTAATTCAATTAAAAATATACTTCCTTAAAAGTTATTTCATTTGACTAAAAGCATAGTCTGCAGCTTTTAAAGTTTGTTTAATATCTTCTTCTGTATGTTCAGTTGTTAAGAACCAAGCTTCAAACTTAGAAGGTGCTAAATTGATACCTTGATTTAACATTAATTTGAAAAATTTACCGAACGCTTCGCCGTCAGAATGTTCAACTTGATCATAATGTGTGACTTTTTCATCTGTAAAGTACAATGTTAAAGATCCATAAATACGATTAATTGTAGCTGTGATATTATGTTTTTCGATTAATTTAAGTAAACCTTCTTCTAGTTGTTGGCCTAAGCTGTCTAATTTTTCATAAACACCGTCTTGTTCTAGTACTTCGAGTAATGCAATACCTGCTTTCATAGATAATGGGTTACCAGCCATTGTACCAGCTTGATATGCAGGTCCTAGAGGTGCTACTTGTTCCATAATATCTTGACGTCCACCATAGCCTCCAATTGGTAAACCACCGCCAACAATTTTACCAAATGCAGTTAAATCAGGGATAACACCTAATAAATCTTGAGCGGCACCGTAATGGAAACGGAATGCAGTAATTACTTCATCATAAATCACTAGTGTCCCATTGTTATGCGAAATTTCATTAACCTCTTCTAAAAATCCAGGTTGAGGCATTACCATTCCAAAGTTACCAACAATTGGTTCTACTAATACTGCGGCAATTTCATCACCCCAAAATTCAATTGCTTCTTTATATGCGTTAATATCATTGAAAGGTACAGTAATGACTTCACGTGCGACGCTTTCTGGAACACCAGCTGAGTCTGGAGAACCGAGCTGAGATGGGCCACTACCTGCTGCAACCAATACTAAATCAGAATGGCCATGATAAGATCCAGCAAATTTTATAATTTTATTTCTTTTAGTATATGCACGTGCAACACGAATTGTTGTCATGACTGCTTCTGTTCCAGAATTTACAAAGCGAATTTTCTCAAGAGATGGAATTGCATCACGTAATTTTTGGCTGAATTCAATTTCTAGTTCAGTCGGTGTACCAAATAAAACACCTTTAGCTGCTTGTTCTTGAATTGCTTTAGTAATATGAGGATGTGCATGCCCCGTAATAATTGGACCGTATGCTTGAAGGTAATCAATAAATTTATTGCCATCGACATCATATAAATATGCACCGTGTCCTTCTTTCATAACAACAGGTGCACCGCCTCCTACAGCTTTATAAGAACGAGAAGGGGAATTGACACCGCCTAGAATATATTCGTTTGAAAGTTGTTGTAAACGTTCACTTTCACTAAAATTCATTTATATCAACCTCTTTTAATTTAATATTTTCATCTAATATCGTATCATAAAATTATTATAATGAAGAAAAAGGTGATTATATGTTGCAAAAAGGAGAACAATTTCCAATATTTAAATTAGAAAATCAAGACGGAACTGTCATTACAAATGATACATTAAAAGGTAAAAAGGCGATTATATATTTTTATCCTAGAGATAATACACCTACTTGTACCACAGAAGCTTGTGACTTTAGAGACAATTTAGAAATGTTCAATGATTTAGATGTTGCAGTATATGGTATAAGCGGTGATTCAAAGAAAAAACACCAAAATTTTATTGAGAAACACGGATTGAATTTCGATTTATTAGTAGATGAAGATTTTAAATTAGCTAAAGAAACTGGCGTATATCAGTTGAAAAAATCATTTGGCAAAGAAAGTATGGGCATTGTAAGAACGACTTTTATAATAGATGAACAAGGCAAAGTATTAGATGTTATCGAGAAGGTTAAGGTTAAAACACAAATAGAAGAACTTAAAAACATTTTGGGGTGACATATATGAAAGTTGTTGGGTTAAATCGTATGCGTGAAGTTGAAACTGAATTACAACAAAGCTTTTCAGATTTAGATTTTAAATTTTATAAAAAAGCATCAGAAATACCTGAGAGCGACTTGGCTGATTTAGATATATTAGTTGGTTATGATGGCGGTATCAATGAGGCATTTTTACGACGTTGCCCGAATTTAAAATGGATTGCATGGTTTGCTACGGGTGTAAATACATTACCGTTAGATTATATTGCAGATCACGGCATACTTGTAACTAATGGAAAAGGTGTTCAAGCTAAACAATTATCTGAATACATTTTAGCTTTCATTTTAGATGATTATAAAAAGATGAAACTATCATATGATAACCAACGACAACATATATATGATTCGAAAATAACTGGTAAACGCCTATCAGGACAAACAGTTTTATTTTTAGGTACAGGTGCAATTGCTACTAGAACTGCGAAGTTAGCAAAGGCTTTTAATATGAATTTAATTGGTCTGAGCAAGTCAGGTCAGAACAAAGATGAGTTTGACGAGATATATACTATCGAATCACTTGAAAGCACATTACCAAATGCTGACATTATTATAAATGCTTTACCAGAAACGCAAGAAACGATTCATTTACTAAAGAAAAAACATTTTGAATTAATGAAAGATGAAGCACTTTTTATAAATATAGGACGAGGTAGCATAGTTAAAGAATCGCTCTTAATAGAAGTATTAAAAAGTAGAGTTATTCGACATGCGTATTTAGATGTGTTTGAAAATGAACCTTTGAAACCTAATCATGAATTATATGAATTGGAAAATGTAACTATAACAGCGCATATAACTGGTAATGATTATGAGGCAAAGTATGACTTATTAGATATTTTTAAAAACAATCTAGTTAATTTTCTCAATAAGAATGGTCTAATTGAGAATGAAGTTGATGCTAAAAAAGGCTATTAAATGAAATCATCATGTAAATATTGACACGCGCGCAATACTACAGTTATATTTATAGTAAGTAATAATAATTATTATATAAGAAAGATGGTGATATAGATGAGTGTTGAAATAGAATCAATTGAACATGAACTAGAAGAATCAATTGCATCATTGCGACAAGCAGGCGTAAGAATTACACCTCAAAGACAAGCAATATTACGTTATTTAATTTCTTCACATACTCATCCAACAGCTGATGAAATTTATCAAGCACTTTCACCTGATTTTCCAAATATAAGTGTTGCGACAATATATAATAACTTAAGAGTGTTTAAAGATATTGGAATTGTAAAAGAATTAACATATGGAGACTCATCAAGTCGATTCGACTTTAATACACATAATCATTATCATATTATATGTGAACAATGTGGTAAGATTGTTGATTTTCAATATCCACAGTTAAATGAAATTGAAAGATTAGCTCAGCATATGACTGACTTTGACGTAACACATCATCGAATGGAAATTTATGGAGTTTGTAAAGAATGCCAAGATAAATAATTTAACTTTGGTAGTATGACAAATTAAAAAAGCGTTAGCTTACTTCATATAAGTAAGTGTAATATTTAAGAAGTTAAACGACATGAAAGTTGTTTAACTTCTTTTTTATGCTCATTCTGAAAAATATTTAAATAGAAGAAAAGAACATTTTAACTACGGAAGTGGTATTAACTAATAACTAGTATCCTTTATAAATAAACATAAAAATATTCAAACGAAGGTTCACTAAATAACTATCCATAAAGTGAGGATAAGTTTGTTTGTAAAACTGAAGTAAAAAGCGTAAGGAATTACACTTTAAATACATATAGTACTTACGAATAGAAAATAATCCCTTCAACAGTAATTTTTAAACAAAAATAAGTGTTGTTTTATGTTGACTCTACTAGAATAACTTGATATTATATAAAAGTCGTCAAACGGCACTAATATTTAAAAAACAAATGTTTTAAGTTGTTGATTTAAAATATTAACAAAGTGTAAATTTGACTATTGAAATTCGAACAAATACATAATAAAATAATATTTGTTGAATTAATTGAGTTAGGAAATTTATTTTTTAGAAATAAAATAATTAAAAATAATTCTTGACTTACAAAAACTTACGAGTTATAATTAAATCTTGTAAGTGACAAACGAACATTGAAAACTGAATGACAATATGTCAACGCTAATTCCAAAAAACGTAACTATAAGTTACAAACATTATTTAGTATTTATGAGCTAATCAAACATCATAATTTTTATGGAGAGTTTGATCCTGGCTCAGGATGAACGCTGGCGGCGTGCCTAATACAT
>NZ_JACVZO010000137.1:0-255 GCF_017151845.1 Staphylococcus sp. EG-SA-17 | reverse complement strand
AAGGACAACCAGGAAGTAAGACAATCACAACACCAATCACAGTGAACCCATTAACAGGTGAAAAAGTTGGTGAGGGTCAACCAACAGAAGAGATCACAAAACAACCAGTAGATAAGATTGTAGAGTTTGGTGGCGAGAAAATACCGCAAGGTCATAAAGATATCTTCGATCCAAACTTACCAACAGATCAAACGGAAAAAGTACCAGGTAAACCAGGAATTAAGAATCCAGACACAGGAAAAGTGATCGAAGAGC
>NZ_JACVZO010000136.1:0-264 GCF_017151845.1 Staphylococcus sp. EG-SA-17 | reverse complement strand
CCGTGTTACCGCCGTGAAAGGGCGGTGTCTTAACCGCTTGACCAAGGAGCCATGGCTCCACAGGTAGGACTCGAACCTACGACCGATCGGTTAACAGCCGATAGCTCTACCACTGAGCTACTGTGGATTAATATTAATGCCTGGCAACGTTCTACTCTAGCGGAACGTAAGTTCGACTACCATCGACGCTAAGGAGCTTAACTTCTGTGTTCGGCATGGGAACAGGTGTGACCTCCTTGCTATAGTCACCAGACATATGAATGT
>NZ_JACVZO010000135.1:0-270 GCF_017151845.1 Staphylococcus sp. EG-SA-17 | reverse complement strand
TAGAGATACCGTTCGAGACAAAACGTGAATTTAATCCGAAGTTACAACCTGGTGAAGAGCGAGTGAAACAAGAAGGACAACCAGGAAGTAAGACAATCACAACACCAATCACAGTGAACCCATTAACAGGTGAAAAAGTTGGTGAGGGTCAACCAACAGAAGAGATCACAAAACAACCAGTAGATAAGATTGTAGAGTTTGGTGGCGAGAAAATACCGCAAGGTCATAAAGATATCTTCGATCCAAACTTACCAACAGATCAAACGGAAA
>NZ_JACVZO010000134.1:0-273 GCF_017151845.1 Staphylococcus sp. EG-SA-17 | reverse complement strand
GAGTCTCGCCATTAATACTACGTATTAACATGTAATTTTACTTTTAAATACTTTAAAAAAATAAGACACTTTCGTATAATTTAATAAATACCACTAAACTAAATTAACGAGGTGCCTTATGTATAAAAATTATAACATGACCCAACTTACACTACCAATAGAAACTTCTGTTAGAATCCCTCAAAATGATATTTCGCGATATGTTAATGAAATTGTTGAAACGATACCTGATAGCGAATTCGATGAATTCAGACATCATCGTGGCGCAACATC
>NZ_JACVZO010000133.1:0-281 GCF_017151845.1 Staphylococcus sp. EG-SA-17 | reverse complement strand
GGATGCCTTGGCACTAGAAGCCGATGAAGGACGTTACTAACGACGATATGCTTTGGGGAGCTGTAAGTAAGCTTTGATCCAGAGATTTCCGAATGGGGAAACCCAGCATGAGTTATGTCATGTTATCCATATGTGAATACATAGCATATCAGAAGGCATACCCGGAGAACTGAAACATCTTAGTACCCGGAGGAAGAGAAAGAAAATTCGATTCCCTTAGTAGCGGCGAGCGAAACGGGAAGAGCCCAAACCAACAAGCTTGCTTGTTGGGGTTGTAGGAC
>NZ_JACVZO010000132.1:0-287 GCF_017151845.1 Staphylococcus sp. EG-SA-17 | reverse complement strand
TAACATCATTTTTGGATGATAGGATGTTGCGCCACGATGATGTCTGAATTCATCGAATTCGCTATCAGGTATCGTTTCAACAATTTCATTAACATATCGCGAAATATCATTTTGAGGAATTCTAACAGAGGTTTCTATTGGTAGTGTAAGTTGGGCAAAGTGTCTTATTTTTTTAAAGTATGTAAAAGTAAAATTACATGTTAATACGTAGTATTAATGGCGAGACTCCTGAGGGAGCAGTGCCAGTCGAAGACCGAGGCTGAGACGGCACCCTAGGAAAGCGAAGC
>NZ_JACVZO010000131.1:0-287 GCF_017151845.1 Staphylococcus sp. EG-SA-17 | reverse complement strand
TTCTTTCGAACACTAGCGATTATTTCTTATGAATTCAAGCTTATTTAAAACTCTTTATTCACTCGGTTTTGCTTGGTAAAATCTATATTTTACTTACTTATCTAGTTTTCAATGTA
This sequence comes from Staphylococcus sp. EG-SA-17, assembly GCF_017151845.1. Lineage (NCBI taxonomy): Bacteria > Bacillati > Bacillota > Bacilli > Caryophanales > Staphylococcaceae > Staphylococcus > Staphylococcus sp. EG-SA-17. Next base: position 171 of record NZ_JACVZO010000131.1, on the reverse strand, counting down.
CAATTTCTTTTCAGTCAAGCGCTCGCATACTGCTTTATTTTCATAAGCAATATCACTTTAACCAAAAAATATTTGAATGTTAAATAAACATTCAAAACTGAATACAATATGTCACGTTATTCCGCATCTTCTGAAGAAGATGTTCCGAATATATCCTTAGAAAGGAGGTGA
>NZ_JACVZO010000130.1:0-324 GCF_017151845.1 Staphylococcus sp. EG-SA-17 | reverse complement strand
ATATTTCTCTTTCGCTTCTTCTTTACTCTCTGCCTCAACAACTGTAAACCTTTGATTGCTTTTAGCTCGAGTTATGTGTGTATGCTTGCGTCCTGTTGAATCTTTGAATGTTGTGACTAAGTATTGCGTCACTTCCCCAAAACCTCCTTGACTCGATCTAAGATGTCTTTACACTCCGCTACTTCCGAAGCCTTTTGCTCCACGTTCTGAAACACTCTCGAATTCCTCCACTTGCTTTAGTTCAGGTGTCCATATAGGCACGATAACCAATTGAGCTAGTTTGTCGCCTTTATATATTTCGTAATAATCATTTATAGTAAAAGG
>NZ_JACVZO010000129.1:0-329 GCF_017151845.1 Staphylococcus sp. EG-SA-17 | reverse complement strand
CTTTCGAACACTAGCGATTATTTCTTATGAATTCAAGCTTATTTAAAACTCTTTATTCACTCGGTTTTGCTTGGTAAAATCTATATTTTACTTACTTATCTAGTTTTCAATGTACAAATAATGGTGGGCCTAAGTGGACTCGAACCACCGACCTCACGCTTATCAGGCGTGCGCTCTAACCAGCTGAGCTATAGGCCCATTTTTTGAATGTTAAATAAACATTCAAAACTGAATACAATATGTCACGTTATTCCGCATCTTCTGAAGAAGATGTTCCGAATATATCCTTAGAAAGGAGGTGATCCAGCCGCACCTTCCGATACGGCTAC
>NZ_JACVZO010000128.1:0-347 GCF_017151845.1 Staphylococcus sp. EG-SA-17 | reverse complement strand
GATTTTACCAAGCAAAACCGAGTGAATAAAGAGTTTTAAATAAGCTTGAATTCATAAGAAATAATCGCTAGTGTTCGAAAGAACACTCACAAGATTAATAACGCGTTTAAATCTTTTTATAAAAGAAAACGTTTAGCAGACAATGAGTTAAATTATTTTAAAGCAGAGTTTACTTCTGTAAATGAGCATTTAAAATAATGAAAACGAAGCCGTATGTGAGCGTTTGACTTATAAAAATGGTGGAAACATAGATTAAGTTATTAAGGGCGCACGGTGGATGCCTTGGCACTAGAAGCCGATGAAGGACGTTACTAACGACGATATGCTTTGGGGAGCTGTAAGTAAGC
>NZ_JACVZO010000012.1:0-73258 GCF_017151845.1 Staphylococcus sp. EG-SA-17 | reverse complement strand
CGACTTGCATGTATTAGGCACGCCGCCAGCGTTCATCCTGAGCCAGGATCAAACTCTCCATAAAAATTATGATGTTTGATTAGCTCATAAATACTAAATAATGTTTGTAACTTATAGTTACGTTTTTGGAATTAACGTTGACATATTGTCATTCAGTTTTCAATGTTCATTAAAATTATCTATGGAGCGGGTGATGGGAATCGAACCCACAACATCAGCTTGGAAGGCTGAGGTTTTGCCATTAAACTACACCCGCTTATTTAATTAAGAATTTTGATGCGGCCGAGAGGACTTGAACCTCCACGGGATTTCTCCCACTAGGCCCTCAACCTAGCGCGTCTGCCATTCCGCCACGACCGCGGATATAGGCATTTAAAACATCTTCGTTTTTTAGAACGTTATTTATTATATTATGTTTAAAAATATTTGTCAATAACTTTTAATCGTTTTTTTACATTAAATTAATTTGTGTTATCAGTTGTTAACACAACGCTATTTATAATAAAACATTAAGAACTTATTGTCAACATATTTTATAAATTAAATTTAGAATTGACTGTCTTTCAAATCAAAGTTTATTTAATTTGTTCTTTTTTAAGGAACGTGTTTAATCATACTAACTATAAGCTGTACAGTCAATAGAAAAGTTCAATCAAAATGTCATTAAAAATGTATAATTATCTTTTATGCCACTTTAAAGCTTTAATTTGGTAAAGTTTATATATTATTCATTACTAAAATACGCCAGGATTTTTAATCTAATCAATTTAATTTCATCCTATCAAGCCACAATTTATGCCATTACCTATATCATAAGTAGAAAAGCCGAGATTGCGAAGTATTAAATTACGACAATCTCGGCTTTAAACATTTTATAAACACAATTTCTTCTTATTCAATTACTATGTTTACCAATCAAAATAACTCACTGATAAATTCTATATAAATTCCATACAACTCATAAATAATCTTACATATACATGAATTAGCTCTATTTGTATTGTACTTATTTCAATTGTTTTTTCATTCTTAATTTTCCATTGCAATGTCCACAACGCATACGAGTCGTATCAACTTTACGGATACGTATATATTTTGCATGACATTTAGTGCAATAATATTCATAATTTGCCCGTTGTTGATAGCTTTCGATGCTGTTACAAAATCTAGGTGCTCCAACCTGTTGGCTCAATCGTTTAAAATCTCGATCTTTATGCTGATAACCTTTACCAGCAATATGCAAGTGATAATGACACAATTCGTGCAGTATAATTTTTACAACAGCATCTTCTCCATAATGCTCATATTGTTTTGGATTAATCTCAATATCATGAGACTTTAAAAGATAACGTCCGCCTGTTGTACGTAACCTTTTATTAAAATATGCACGATGTTGAAACGTACGTCCAAATTTTTCTTCCGAAAGGTTCTCGACCATTCGCTGAAGTTTGTCATTATTCATGTGGATCAATCATCGTTAATGATACTTTGTCTTTATTTTTGTCAATACTGTAAATCCAAACGTCAACGATATCACCGACACTGACAATATCCATTGGATTTTTTACGAACTTCTTAGAAAGTTTCGAAACATGGACAAGTCCATCTTGTTTAACACCTATATCTACAAATGCTCCAAAATCTACTACATTTCTAACCGTGCCACTCAATTTCATTCCTTCTTTTAAATCTTCAATTGATAGCACATCGGATTTAAGGATTGGTGTTTCAAACTCGTCCCTTGGATCTCGATTAGGTGCTTTCAAGGATTTAATAATATCCTCTAATGTAGGTACACCGACTTGTAATTCAATCGCCAGTTCATCCATATCCAATGAATTTAATTTAGCTTTTAATGCATCACTACCTAAATCATTACCACCAAATCCGAGTTTATCTAATAACTGATACGTTACTTTATAGCTTTCGGGATGAATCGATGTATTATCCAATGGCTCTGACCCGTCTACTATTCTTAAAAATCCTATACTCTGCTCAAAAGTTTTAGCACCCAAACGCTTAATCTTGCTTAACTCTTTATTATGCTTTATTGCGCCATTTTCTTCTCTATATGCAATTATATTTTTAGCAATTTGCGAACTTAGACCAGACACATATTGTAATAATGATGATGATGCTGTATTGACATCAACACCTACTTGGTTAACTGCTGTTTCAACAACGAAAGTTAATGCATTTTCTAGTGCTTTTTGATTAACATCATGCTGGTATTGTCCGACACCAATAGATTTAGGATCGATTTTAACTAATTCACTTAATGGATCTTGAACGCGTCGTCCAATTGATACGGCACTTCTTTCTTCCACTTGAAAATCAGGAAATTCATCTCTAGCAATTTCTGATGCTGAGTATACTGAAGCGCCCGCTTCATTGACAATGATGAATTGTACTGGCAACTGATGCTTTTTAATTAAATCTGCAACAAAATGTTCTGTTTCACGACTTGCAGTACCATTGCCAATTGCAATTAATTGCACATCATACGCTTTAACCATTTGTACAAAATCCTTCTCTGCTGCCTCTTTTTTAGAAACTGGTGGATGCGGATAAATCACACCTTTTGCTATAAAAGTACCGAATGGGTTAATGACTGCTAATTTACAACCTGTTCTAAATGCTGGATCTACGCCTAATATTTGTTTACCTTTCATTGGAGGTTGCAGTAATAGATTTCTTAAGTTTTCACTAAAAACATCTATTGCATGATTTTCAGCTTTTTCAGTTAAATCAGCATGGATTTCACGCTCTATCGAAGGGACAATTAAGCGTTTCAAGCTATCTTTAATCGCCTCTAAAATATAACTGCGATTTACATTGTTATGATTGATTTCTTGACGTGCAATGAAATCCTCTACTGTTGTCGTATCGAATTCAAACTTTACAGATAATACTTTCTCTTTTTCACCACGATTAACAGCTAAAACTCTATGGTTAGCAATGCGTTTAATTGGCTCACTATATTTATAGTACATTTCAAAAATACCTTTTTCATCTTCAGCATTTTTCTTTTTAGATGAAGTTAACACACCTTGATGATACATATCTTTTAAAATTTTTGTTCTATATTTAGGATTATCTGAAATTTGTTCCGCAATAATATCTTGTGCACCTTTGATAGCATCTTCAACCGATTGCACTTCTTCATTTATAAATTGTTGTGCTTTTTCTTCAATTGAGACTTCATGTTTACGTGCCTTCATCCATATCGCTAATGGTTCTAACCCTTTACGTTTCGCCTCAGTTGCCCTTGTCTTTTTCTTTTGTTTAAAAGGTCTATATAGGTCTTCAACACGTTGTAATTTGTTCTGTTTTAAAATATCGTTCTTTAATTCCTCAGTAAGTAATCCTTGCTGTTCTATATTTTTGATAACTTCTTCTTTACGTTTTTGTAAATTGACCATATATTGGTATTCGTCATCAATTTGCTTTATTTGAACTTCATCTAGTCCACCAGTTTGCTCTTTTCGATACCTCGCAATAAATGGTACTGTATTTTTTTCTTCTAGCAGTGTTAACACTGCTTCAATTTGTTTTTTACTAAATTGATATTTCTCTATGATTGAATTAATCAATTGATTGTCCATTTACTTAACCCACACTTTTTCTTAAATTTACTCATTTATTTTAACATATTCTAAAATACTTCTATTAAGGTATGATACTTAATGCAATTTTAACTTCCAAAACTTTAAAAATGAATTATTAGGTCATACAACATTTTAAAATGCACTAAGATTATTGAAAATGACACACCATCATTTCCTAAATTTCATAATCTAAGCCTACTTTTTTTATTCTAATAGCAATCCACTTAATTAAACCGACAATTAGATATCTTCTTCACTTAAATTATTAATACTATATCGCGACATTTATGTGGATACACATTAAACTACGTTAATAACGCATTAATTCGAAAACCTTAATTAAATTAAAAATACCCCTCGATTTCAATTTAATAATCAAGGGATAATTATATGGATTTTTCATTATAAAACGTATCATTAATAAGCAAATTCTATTTATGTGCTGCTTCTTGTAATTTCTTAATTGCCGTTCTCTGAAGTCGTGATACATGCATTTGACTTAAACCGATACGCTCACCTGTCTCTTTTTGACTCAATCCTTCAATAAACGTACATTGTATGATTTCTCGTTCGCGATCAGATAATATAGGTAATATTTTTTCTAAAATCATACGTTTTTCAGTTAAGTCATAATGGTCATCTTGTTGCCCCATAATATCTAATAGCGTAACAGTTGAACCATCTTTATCAGCTTCAATGGAATGATCAACACTTAACGCATTATAACTTTGTCCCATTTCCATTGCTTCTAACACTTCTTCTTCTGAAACTTCTAATCGATCAGCTATTTCACTGATAGAAGGTGAACGCTCTAATTCAGCGGTTAGTTCATCGCTCACTTTTTTGATTCTTGGCCCAATTTCTTTAATACGTCTCGGAACATGTACACTCCAAGTTTTATCTCGTAGATATCTTTTGATTTCACCGATTACAGTAGGTACTAAAAAGGCTTCAAACTTCCGTTCAAAGGACATATCGAATCTATTTATGGCACCTATTAAACCAACCATACCAACTTGAACTAAATCTTCGTGATGTGATTGTCCTTTAGAATATTTATATGCCAATGACTCAATTAGTTTTTGGTAATGTTTAACTAACTTATCTTGTGCATCTGTATTCTTATTTTCTTGGTGTTCTTTAATCCATTGGTTAATTTGCTCAGGTGAAACTTCATTAGCTGATTTCGACTCTTTCGCCATTATTTCGCACCTGCTCTTTTTTTATATACTTAGTCATACTGATTGTCACACCAGATTCTTTATATACTGTCACTTCATCCATTAAAGATTCGATTAAAAATAAACCTAGGCCACCTTCGCGTAAAAAGTCTATATTTTCGTCTTTATCGTATGGACCTATTTTTGATTTAGTTGTTTCATAATCAAAACTGTCACCTTTATCAGAAATAACAATTTTAATTTTATCTTCTAAAATTTCAAAATATATGTTAATAATGCCCACATTGTTTTTTTCTTTGTATGCATGTTTAACTGCATTTGTCACAGCTTCACTAACTGCAATCTTGGCATCTTCAATATCATCATATGTAGCACCAGCTCTCGAAAAAACGCCAGAAAGTGTTAAACGAATTAAACTTACATACTCTGCCGATGCTGGCACGCGCATTTCGATAAAATCTTCTTTAGATTGCATGTTATTCGACCTCCGTTCCTTCATTAACATGCATTAAATCCTTAAGACCAGTAATTTCAAATAGTCTACCGATACGATCTGACACACCTAAAATGTATAGTTCTTTATCATTTTGGTTTAATGCTTTTAATGTACCTACGAATAAACCTAAACCTGTCGAATCCATATAACTCACATTTTCTAAATTAACATAAATATCACGAGTTCCATCTTGTCTCATAGGTGTTAAAACCTCTTCTAATTCAGGCACAGTATAAACATCTAATTCTCCACCGACTTTAACTTCGTAAAATTTATCTTGAGTGGTTGTTTCTATATTAAGATTCATTTCATTACACTCCTACTTATTAAAAATATTTATCTTCATTTTAAGCGCTGTATCCACCATATTTATATTTCAAATTATTATATACCCATCGAAATAATTTCTAATCTTTTTTTTAAAAATTAATTTACTCTTTTTATAATCAAAATAGTCATATCATCTTTTTTATTTGGGTTTTGAAGCTTTAAAATTGCTTCATAGATAATTTGAACAATATCTTGTGGGTGCATATGTTTATGTTTTTTAATATATTCTAAAAGTTTTTGTTTATCTATAAAGGTACCTTCACTATTTCTAGCTTCAGTCACACCATCCGTTAAAATGATAATTAAATCATCAAGGTATATTGGAATTTCTTGTTGTTGATATCGTGTTTGTGAACTGATTCCTAACACTCTACCTCTAACTGAAATTTCTTCAAATTCTTCTTTTTCAGCGCGATAAATATATCCAGGCTCATGACCAGCTGAACTACAATACAATAAATGGTTCATTTCTTCATATAAACCATAAAACATTGTGACGAACATATTTTGATTAATATTCTTTTCAACAACACGATTTAAACGTTTTAAGCCATCACTCGGTAATTGTGAGTGTCCATAAGAATCCATACCAAACTTTATCATACTCATTGCTAAAGCAGCTGGTATACCTTTTCCAATGACATCTGCAACAGCAAAGCTCATTGTGCCATCGTTATGGTCAATTAAATTAAAATAATCTCCACTTACTTTTTGTGCTGCCACTGAAATAACGCCAATTTGAATACTATCAAATTGTGGAATATCTGTTTTAAGCATTGTTTGTTGTAAGCTAGAAGCTAAGTCTATCTCTTTATCGTGAACTTGAAGTTTATCTACCAATCTTTGATAATCTCGATAACTATAACCAAAGCCTTTAACGATTTCTTGTAAGACATCTAATGTCTTGAACACATCTTCACGCGTTAAGTTTAACGTCAATATATAGTTTTTGTGAATATCGACAATGTCTTCAGGCAAGACGTCCTTACGAATCACTTCGTCAGTGTATTTCTCACACTTTTTTATCAATTCTACTTTATCTTGGCACGTTAAACTTTCATCAATTAAACCCTTATAATGTTGCTTAAATTCTTCCACGATTAGTTGCCTCCTCACTTCCCTTACAAAGCAAATGCTTAAGCAAGGATAATTATGATTCACTTACTAACATTTATTTAATTGCACTTATCAATTTTGTCGTTTGCAATTTTGCTGTAGATGATACTTTTAAGCTAAAAAAACTTTAGGATGGAATACCTAAAGCCTAAAAAACTTAAGACATCCTTTTATAATAAAAAATATGAATATCATAACTGGTATTTGCTAAAATCTTAATTTATAAGAAATTCTTCGCACAGAATTTAGAAATAGTTATAATTATTATAAAGTTATTGTCTTTTATATCAATATTTTATTTATCTCTGAAAAATACATATAATAGACGCCTAATTTTTCTGATGAGCTACTGCATTCAGCCCTAAACTAATCATTAGTGCATTATCTACTTCTTTCATTTTATCATCGGATAAATACGTCAGTTTTTCTTTCAATCGTTTTTTATCAAGTGTACGAATTTGTTCTAATAATATGACTGAGTCTTTATCCAATTTATATTTTTTCTTTTCAATCTCTACATGTGTCGGTATTTTCGCTTTATTAATCCTACCAGTTATTGCCGCAACAATAACTGTAGGACTATATTTATTACCAGTGTCATTTTGAATAATGACTACAGGTCTGACTCCCCCTTGTTCAGATCCCTGTACTGGTGATAAATCTGCTAAATAAACATCTCCTCGTCTAATCATTCATTCGTTGAATTAGAAGATAAATATGATTCGTTGCAATCGCATGCTTCACACTCTATCGGAAAAGCTTCGTTCGCTAGGGAGAGATTTAAATCAGCCATTTGTGAATATCCTTCTTTTAAAGATTGTTCTAAGCTATGACTTCTATTTTGACTAAAAGATAACATATGAGAACCTCCAATTGATTCCAAAAGTTATTAAATGACCTTTAATTACTCTAATGATAACAAATTTTATATGCACTGACCATATTATTTTAACAATTCATTTGTTACAAAACGTTGATCACCATCATGATAGATTCGCGGCAAACGTCTCGACAAGTTACAAAGCACTTCATAATTAATAGTATGTTGCTTCTCAGCTGCCACCTCTACCGACTGTGGACTTTCTCTATGATTATCTATTAAAATCACCGAATCTCCAGCTTTAACTTGATTTGGCACTTTTACAATTGTCTGATCCATACATACGCGACCAATAATTTCGCATTGATGACCATTTACATTTACAAAGCTACCTTGCATAATGCGTAAATAGCCATCTGCATATCCAATAGGTAACAATGCTATTGTTGTTGGATCAGTAGCTGTATAAGTTGCACCATAACTTACAGACTCACCCGCTTGTAGCGTCTTTGTTTGAACTACATTAGCAATTAATTGCACACTTGGTTTAAGGTGTACTTTAACTTTTTGCTGTACATACTCTGATGGATAATATCCATAAAGGGAAATTCCTGGTCTTATTGCATTACAGAATTGGCAATCCATTAATAGAGAACCTGCTGAGTTCTGACAATGTATATATTCAGGTTTAATTGCTTCATTGACCATATCTTTAAAACGTTGATATTGTTCAGTTGTCATATCTCCTGGTTCGTCAGCACAGGCAAAGTGTGTAAACACGCCTTCAAATACAAGTTGCTCATATTGTTGAATGATTTCAATCACTTCTTGATACGTTTTAGTATCTTTAATACCTAAACGTCCCATTCCTGTATCTAATTTAATATGCAACCATAACTTTTTCTCTTGCTCACCAGAAATGTTTTTAATTGCTTCTTTCAACCACTGTTTAGACGGAACCGTTAAGGCAACTCGGTGTTGTATCGCTTTATCAATATCTTTAGCTGGTAACACACCTAAGACTAAAATTTTAGCAGTAATCCCATGCATTCTAAGTTCTATCGCTTCATCTAACGTTGCTACAGCAAAAAATGTGGCGCCATTTTCCATTAAATGACGTGCTACTTTAACACTACCTAGTCCATAGGCATTGGCTTTAACGACAGCCATCACTGTTTTATTTGGATGCAATGTACTGAATACTTTGAAATTTGATGCAACAGCGTTTAAATCTACATTCATATACGCAGATCTATAATATTTATCCGACATATTACTTCCTCCTGTAATTCCCACACGTTTTAAAACTAAATCTTAATTATCATTGTATAACAAATTTAAAATGCTGACTTTTCTAAAACAACTTGGCTCATCGCATAATGCTCAGTGTGTGAGATACTAACATGTACGATAAACCCTTCGTAATCAATCTTTGGTTTGCCAAGTTCGTCGTTGTAACAGTCTATATCGTTAAAAGCTACATGTTTTCCTAAGCCTGTGCCTAATGCTTTACTGAACGCTTCTTTTGTAGCAAACCTGCCAGCTAAAAATTCAATTTTACGTTGCTCATGTGTGAAATTGTTGAATTTGTGCTGTTCATTTTTTGTTAAAATCCGCTCAACCAATTTTGGTTGCTTACTATATAACGCTTTTATTCGATCGATTTCGATTAAATCTACACCAATTCCATGTATCATTGATTATTCCTCATTTTTATTGTTTTCTAAATGTCTCTCGTTATTTAACCACCGTTTCAATCTACGTGCTTCACTTCTATCTATTAATTCAATTTCAGCTTGACCACCCGCTGTAAAAAGTGTCAAAGTTGCTAATCGATAGCGTCTCATTATAGGACCAACATCGATATCAATATTTTGAATACGAAAATATGGTATTACTTTTTCATCCAAAAATAAAATGCCGTTTCGTACACGCAAATGGTGTTTTTCAAATGCATATCTGCAGTGCTTATATCGATAGACTGGCGCTATAACAAGCGTGAAAACAGCAACAAGTAATATTATAATCACACTACTAACAATGGATATATAGTTATCTAATATCTCCCAAAATAGCCAGTTCAAAATATTAAATGCGATTAAAAGTACAAGCGCTATTGGTATCCAAAACATCACAGCACTTAACCTCATCACTTTTTTAGCGTGTGGTGACATAAAATTATAATCCCTCATCATTTTCACCTCTCAAATACCATGATTTCAATTTATTTGCATCTTCACTTCTTGCGTATTTTAAGTTAATCGATTGGGCTCCCACACCTTTAGCAACAATAAAGCTAAAATTATTTAAATTGTTGCGTTTAAGTAATGTATGTTGCCAAGTGTCAAATCCTATAATGTGATGCGCTTTAAAATAATAAATATTTCGTTTCAATAGCTCGAAATTCTGGATAGTAATTTGTTCTTCTGTCATTTTAAAACCCGCATGTTTGACATAAAGATATCCTTTGATCACAAATAAACCAATAATGACTATTGTTATAATCGTAAATAACAATAATAATTGATTCCAAAAATAACAGCCAATACCTGCCATAGCTATGACAATAATACTAGGCATTAAAAAGTGTCTGTGAAAACCTGAAAAAGGCATACCTTCATTAACTTGTTGATAAGATAAATCTGGTACTAAATTCTGGATAATTTGATATGCTTTGTCTCGTTTAATAAACGGCAATATCGTCACACTACCTGAATCATTGTCATCATCTTCGATTTTTTTATTTTCAAAATCACTTGTGATGATAAAATGTATTGCTGTGTAGCCAAATATTCTTCGTATATATGACTGACGTTCAACAACAGCTTGCAATCGTCTCGTTGGTACAGTTACTTTCTTCTTGTTAAAGAGACCATATTCAATTTTAAGTTGCTCATTTTCAAGCATCACCGAAAAGCCATAAAATCTTATCATCGTTATAATCGTTCCAATAATATATGCCACTATTAATACTAGTAAAATGATGATTAATACTGAAATACTTACAATTTGAACCCATTGACTAATCTCATGATTTAGCTTCGACCACGGGATCAACTCTCTTACAGCGCCGTAAATCGGTACTAAAGCTGCTAACGTTACACCAATGGCGCCACTGGTCATTGCCATAAATAGTGATTCTTTAAAATTCATCTGATATATAGGAATGCGTTTATTTTTCTGATTAAGCATACTATCAGTGTTCTGCACTTCATCTAAGCGACCTTCTGCGATATCTTCCACATTACCTTCAATGTCATGATTACAGTTGTCATTCTTCTCAGCACTAGACTTTTGCGCCCCTTCTGTCTTCAACTCTGTTTGCAATTGATCAATATATCGTTCAAGATATTCACCTTGTTTTTTCGAAATAACACTTAAGACAATACCATCACTTGGTGTTTTGATTTGTAAATCCACACCACCAATAATTTGATTGACGACCCCTTGTGTCATATCAACGGACTGAATACGTTTTATATTTAATTCTTTACGCTTTTTATTAAAAATACCTGTTGTTAAAATGAAATAATTATCCTCAATCCAATAACGAGTGTTCATAATTCCGACAATTTGAGAAATGTATGATATTAAAAAGAATACAAATACAATACCTATCCATAAATATGATTCGGGATTCGTATAATCAAAATCCTTCAATTGAAAGATAATGAAAATAAAAAAGACGACTATGTTTTGTTTGATAGCATTAATTATGCCATTAAAATATGAAATCGGATGTAATTTTTGAGGTTCAGACATCACTTTCAACCCCTCTCAAATTCGACATAGCTCTCGCTTCGATTATTTTAACATCGTCATGTGACATCATCGGTAAATTAATAGTATGACCTGCAGTCATAAATCCAACTTTATACAAATTAAGCACTTTACTAATTGGATTAGATTTAATCGACAAGTATTGTAAACGTTCAATTCGACTCGTTTCTTCTTTGTATATTAAAAATGATGTACGATATTGTACACTTAGTTGATCAACTTGATAAAAGCGACAATGATATTGCCATAAAGGCTTAATAAATAATTTTAATGTACTCAGAGCACCTAAAACCAACAAAATATAAAGTAAGTAATGTGGCCATTCAAATCTTAACCATATAAAATAAAAAATGACATACACAGCTACACTCAATATAAATTCTAAGCCATTCGTAATGTAGTAATACAACAATGCTGACTTAGGACTCTTAGACAACTTAGTATAATCTGACATGTACCCCTCTCCCCAAATAAAAAATTATACGGATTTATAATCTATTTCATTTTATTTTTATATGTTGATAATTATAGCATATGGAATATTTCATGCTAATTTATTCTTCCTAAAGGTACATCTAAAAATTTAGTTAAGCAGAAAGTGCTTGAATTGCTAAAAAGACACCATGTTATAATTTTATCAACATGATGCCTTTCATCTATATTCAATCTTTCATATTATCAAGTGCAATATTTAGTTCAAGCACATTCACATAATCATTTGTTAACACACCACGCTGCTTACGATGTTGAATCAAGTCGGCCACTCTTGAAGTAGATATATGACGAACATCAGCAATACGAGGTGCTTGCTTCAATGCATTTTCAACCGTAATATGCGGATCTAAGCCCGACCCAGAACTTGTTGCAGCATCTATTGTTACATTTGAATTACCAAATTTAACATGATGTTTCACACGTGCTATTAATTCGTTGTTTCCATTCGATTCATTACTTCCACCTGATGATACGCCATTTTTATATAATTTTTCAGGATTCATATTATAATCAACTGCACTCGGTCTCCCGTAAAAATATCGTCTCTCTGTCCAGTGCTGTCCAATCAATTTTGATCCAACTATACGATTGTCATACGTAATTAAACTACCATTTGCTTGTTGATAAAAAAATATTTGACCAATTAACGTGATAGCTAACGGGAATAAAAATCCACATAATACTATAGTTATTATCGTTAAACAAATACTATTTCTTATCGTATTCATGGTACAGGCTCCTTCCTCTTTACACAAAAAATTGTACAATCATATCTATTAATTTAATGCCTAAAAACGGGACGATTAATCCACCTAATCCATAAATCAACATATTATTTATAAAAATTCTATCAATGCTGTACCCCTTTACTTTTACACCTTTCATGGCAATTGGAATTAAGGCAACAATGATTAATGCATTGAATATCAAAGCTGATATGATTGCAGATTTAGGTGACGATAAATGCATAATATTTAGTGAAGTCATTTCTGGAATCGTTGACATCATTAGTGCAGGTAAAATTGCAAAGTATTTTGCTACATCATTAGCTAAACTAAATGTCGTTAATGCACCTCTCGTCATTAATAATTGTTTGCCTATTTTTACAACCTCTATTAACTTTGTAGGATTCGAATCTAAATCAATTAGATTGGCCGCCTCTTTAGCACTAATTGTCCCTGAGTTCATAGCTAATCCTATATTCGCTTGTGCTAGCGCAGGTGCATCATTTGTACCATCTCCTGTCATCGCAACAATATGGCCTTTCGCTTGTTCATCTTTGATGACTTTAATTTTATCCTCGGGTTTACACTCTGCAACAAATCTATCAACACCCGCTTCTTTTGCAATTGTAGCTGCTGTTAAAGCATTATCACCCGTACACATAACTGTTTCAATCCCCATTTTTCTCAATTCAGTAAATCGTTCTACAAGACCATCTTTAATCACATCTTTTAAATAAATCACGCCAAGCATGACATTGTTTTCAATGACTATTAATGGTGTGCCACCTTTACTCGATACATCCATACAGAGAGACTCAATATTAAGAGGAATATTGCCTTGTTGTTGTTTGACAAGATTTATCATACTATTAGGTGCACCTTTGAATACCGATATTTCATTTGTAATGATTCCGCTCATTCTAGTTTCAGCTGTAAAAGGCTTATATGTGCCATCAATGTCTTTAGGCAGCTCATTTATATACATCTGCTTCGCTAATCGTACAATACTTTTTCCTTCTGGCGTATCATCGTAGATTGATGACATATAAGCAGCGACTATCAATTTTTCCAGCATTTGTTGATTCACTGGTAAAAATTCACTAGCGATTCGATTGCCATAAGTGATTGTCCCTGTCTTGTCTAAAATCATTACATCGACATCTCCACATACTTCTACAGCACGCCCACTTTTCGCTAATACATTGAATTGAGTAACACGATCCATGCCTGCAATACCAATCGCCGATAACAAACCACCGATTGTCGTTGGTATTAAACATACTGTTAACGCAATGAGCATCGCAATAGGTAAAATTAAATGCAGGTAAGATGCTATTGGATATAACGTTTCAATAACGACTAAAAATATAATTGTTAACGTTGTTAATAATGTAAAAAGTGCAATTTCATTTGGTGTTTTATTTCTTTCCGCCCCTTCAACTAAGGCAATCATTTTATCTAAAAAAGATGTACCCGCTTCACTCTCAACACGTATTTCTAACCAATCAGATGTTACAAGTGTACCGCCAATGACTCCATCAAAATCGCCACCTGATTCTTTTATCACAGGTGCAGACTCACCAGTAATTGCAGATTCATCAACGGTTGCTAATCCATTTATTACAACGCCATCAGCAGGGATTGTTTCTCCATTTTCTACCCGAATATTTTGTCCGGCTTTTAACTCTGTGGCGTTCACTATCCGATACGCACCATTTTCTTCTATCAATCGAGCAGTTAAATTTGATTGTGCTTGTCTTAAACTATCAGCTTGCGCTTTTCCACGACCTTCAGCAAAGGCTTCTGAAAAATTAGCAAACAATATAGTTATTAATAATATGATAAAAATTGTAATCAAATAACCTCGCGATAGATAGCTAGTTCCAAATATGTCAGGAAAACATATTAATATCAACGTTAAAATCATTCCAACCTCAACGACAAACATTATCGGATTTTTTATTAATTGTTTAGGATTCAGCTTATAAAAACTCATTTTCAAAGCTTCTATCACCATTGTTTGATTGAAATATTTATTTACATGATGCATTTTTTCCATCCCTTTACTTTATTTTAAAGTTAAAAATTCACCAATAGGACCAAGTAATAGTACTGGAATAAATGTCAAACCACTTAGTAAAACGATAAATACGATTAGTGATACGCCAAAATAAGGTTTATCAATCGCTATTGTATATTTATCTTGGTGGTATGATTTTTTATTCACTAAACTTGATGCAATCATTAATTGCAAAATAATTGGTATATAACGAGAAAGCAACATAATGATTCCTGTAGAGATATTCCAGAATGTTGTATCATCTTTCAGTCCTTCAAACCCTGATCCATTGTTCGCTGCAGCTGACGTCATTTCATACATAACTTGTGAGATACCATGAAAAGACGGATTCGTTATACTTTCACTTGCTCCAGGAATCATAAAAGCAAGTGCTGAAAATACTAAACTTAAAATTGGATGTATGAGAAAGACTAAGACAATACATTTCATTTCACGGGCGCCAATTGGCATATTTAAATATTCTGGTGTTTTACCAACCATCAAACTGCATATAAACACCGTCAGTAAGACATATATCAATAAATTCATGAGTCCTACGCCTTCGCCACCAAATACAACATTTAGCATCATTAATACCATTGGTCCTAATCCACCTAGAGGCGTTAAGCTATCATGCATGTTATTAACAGAACCCGTTGTAAATGCCGTCGTAATAACTGTAAATAGTGCTGACAAGCCTGCTCCAAACCGTACCTCTTTACCTTCCATATTCGGTCCATAAATGCCTAAATTCGCTAGTATTGGATTACCACGATACTCACTCCACATAGTTAATGTAAGAATTGCTATAAAAATGAAAAACATTGCAACAAATAATATCAGCGCATGACGATGTACTCGTTTACCATGTCTACTTAACATGCGACCAAATAAGAACAACATTGACATAGGAAGTAACATCATACTGCCCATTTCTATAAAATTGCTCCAAATATTTGGATTTTCAAAAGGTGTTGCAGAATTTCCTGCTAAAAATCCTCCACCATTCGTACCAAGATGTTTTATTGATTCAAGTGATGCAATAGGTCCAAATGCAATATGTTGAATATGTCCGCTTAAAGTCCTAATCATTAAATTAGCATGCAACGTTTGTGGTACACCTTGAGTCATCAGTAAAATACTAATTAAACATGATAATGGTAAAAGTACTCGGACAATAAACCGAACAATATCTTGATAAAAATTACCAATGATATTAGTCAATCCAGTTAAACGTCTCAACATCGTTATACAAACGGCGTAACCTGATGCACTAGATGTAAACATTAAATATGTCATTACAATCATTTGCGTTAAATATGTCACACCTGATTCACCGTTATAGTGTTGTAAATTACTATTTGTTAAAAAAGATATTGCTGTATTAAACGCTAAATCTATCGATTGGTTTAAATTATGATTTGGATTTAAAAAAAGCCATTGCTGAACTATTAGCAATACAAATGATATACCCCCCATAAATCCATTAAATGCCAGAAAATGTTTGACATATGTTTTAGCTGACATGTGTTCTAAATCTGTGCCGATAATTTTAAAACACATATTTTCAAATCTAGTAAATATTAAATCTACTCTTGACGATTGCACCAATGCTACGCGATATAAATATCCACTAAAAACATACGTAATCATAACCATCATTGTTAGAAACAAAATTATTTCCATGATAACCCTCACTTAATATATTTCTAAAATTTTTCACTACGAATTAAGGCATAAAATAAATACAAAACTAATGCAATAACTACCAATAATAAAACGATGAGCATTGCCATAACCTCCTTACAACACAACAACATCGTAACAACTTGTTTATGAGAGAAATATTAATTTTCAAACTTAGTTATTAAGAAATCATTAAGATGTGTATGCAGAAATAAATTTTATAGCATTTAATTGTGAAGAATATTATGATATTGCTATCGAGGTGAAGGTTATGTCAAACACTGAATCGCTAAACATAGGAAAAAAGCGTGGATCTTTAACAATTTACATCGGTTACAGTCCAGGTGTTGGTAAAACATTTGAGATGCTTTCAAATGCCATTGAACTATTTCAAAGTAACGTTGATATTAAAATAGGATATATTGAACCGCATCAACGTGATGAAACAAATGCATTAGCTGAACAATTACCTAAAATCGCAACCAATTTTACTAAACATGGTAGTCATCATTTTCAATATTTAGATGTCGACCGCATAATCAAAGAATCGCCGACAATAGTACTTATCGATGAGTTAGCACATACGAACATTTCTAGAGATCGTCATGAGAAACGATATATGGATATTGAAGAAATTTTAAATCATGGTATCGATGTTCATACTACTTTGAACATTCAACATATCGAAAGTTTAAGTAGTCAAATTGAACTGATGACCGGTGTACATGTTAAAGAACGTGTACCCGACTATTTCATAATGAGCGCCGATGTATTAGAAGTCGTAGATATCTCACCTGAACAATTAATTAAGCGCTTAAAAGCTGGCAAGGTATATAAAAAGGATAGGCTAGATGTAGCATTTAGTAATTTCTTTACGTATACCCACCTAAGCGAACTGCGTACATTGACGTTAAGAACAGTTGCCGACTTGATGAGTGATAAAGAAAAAGTCCGACACAATCATAAAACGTCACTCAAACCTCATATTGCTGTGGCAATTAGTGGGAGCATTTATAATGAAGCAGTAATTAAAGAGGCATTCCATATTGCTCAAAAAGAACATGCAAAATTCACTGCTATTTATATAGATGTATTCGAAAAGAACAGGCAATATAAAGATAGTCAAAAGCAAGTGCATCAACATCTCATGCTTGCAAAATCTTTAGGAGCAAAAGTGAAAGTAGTTTATAGCCAAACCGTTGCATTAGGATTAGACGAATGGTGTAAAAATCAAGATGTAACCAAATTAATTATCGGACAACATATTAGAAATAAGTGGCGAGACTTTTTCAATACACCTTTAATTGACCATTTAATGTCCTTTGAACATAGCTATAAAATCGAAATCGTTCCAATCAAACAAATACCTGTTGAATTGAAAATGAACAAATCACCCTATCGTCCTAAAGGCAAACGTTTCGCCATAGATATGTTAAAAATGATTTTGATTCAAATAATTTGTGTAATGATGGGACTGTGGATTTATCAACTTGATAAGCATGAGTCTAGTACGATTATTTTAATGATTTTTCTCATCGGCATCATTTTATTATCCATTTGGACGCGGTCCTACATCATTGGCTTTTTAGCAGCAATTATTAACGTATTTGTTTTTAATTATTTTTTTACGGAACCTAGATATACATTTGAAGTATACCGCTTTGACTATCCTATTACATTTATCGTTAGCATTTTAACAAGTATTTTAACGAGTGCTTTATTAAAACAAATTAAATTCCAATACTCCATTACTAAAAAGCAACTTTATCGTACAGATTTATTATTTCAATTTAATGATTCGATTAAACAAACTTATACAGTTGAAAACTTACTAATAAATGCTGGATACCAAATTAATCAATTATTGCAACAATCAATTACTGTATACGTTATCAATCAATCGAAAGTAATTAAAACAATACCATTGCAAAACCATATCGATAATACGACTCAACAGCATGAACAAGCATTAAGCTGGGTAATTAAAAATGAAAGACAAGCTGGTGCAACAACAGATACATTTCCAGGCATTAATAAATGGTTGATACCAATTGGCACATCTCCGATTAAAGGCATTCTAGCCATTGATTACCAAAGTTCTCAAGTGATTAATCCATATGATGCATCAATATTAGAATCAATGTTAAATGAACTTTCTCTCGCCGTTGAAAATGTGTCGTTACTTAAACAAACGAGAGAATCCATGTTACAGGCTGAACGTCAACTGACACATTCAAATTTTTTAAGATCAATTTCGCATGACATACGTACACCGTTAACAACAATTATGGGAAATTTAGATATTTTAGTATCACATAGTAAAGATATGTCTATCATAGAAAAAGAACAATTACTTGTGCATAGTTTTCAAGAAAGTCAGTATTTATATCTATTAGTGACAAATATTTTATCATTAACAAAATTACAGTCATCAAATGTTCAGATAAAATTGCAACCTTATCTCGTTAGTGAATTAGTAGAAGAAATCGATATGATTCTAGAACGTCGCCATTTAAAAAAGCGTATAACTGTATCATCCTCAGTAGATTTACAGTTTATACACATTGACAGTAAGTTGATTTTACAAGCTTTATTCAATTTGATTGAAAATGCAGTTAAACACACTTCTACTGACACCAAAATCAATTTATCTATTCGTTATGCTAGCGATGAACAAATCGAATTTGCCGTTATAGACGAAGGACCTGGAATTAGTTTAGAAGAACAACAAAAGATATTCGAGCCTTTTTACACAGGATCAAATAAATATTTTAAAGATAACCAAAAAGAAAGCATGGGACTAGGCTTATATTTAGTACAGACTATCCTACACAAACATCAATCAAACTTACAATATAAACCGAACCAACCACACGGCAGTATATTCTATTTCAATATAGATACAGACTTTAATGAAGGAGACATATAATGCAATCTAAAATATTGATAATTGAAGATGATCACGCAATCACACATTTACTTGATGTTGCATTAACTTTAGATTATTACAATGTAACTACAGCCGACAATGCCACACAAGCACACTTTAAAATTCAAATTGATAAACCAGATGTCATTTTATTAGATTTAGGTTTACCAGATAAAGATGGATTATGTTTGATTTCAGAAATCAGGCAACATACTGACATTCCTATCATTGTAATAAGTGCAAGACAAGAAGAACAAACAATTATTCAAGCTTTAGATAACGGTGCGAATGACTATATGACTAAACCTTTTAATGTTGATGAGCTTCGGGCACGAATACGAGTCATCGAGAGAATCGCTAAGTCACATCAAGAAACTAACATTGTATTTACTAACGGTTTGCTAAGCATCGACTTTGGCTCCAAATCTGTTGTTATTAATAATCAGGAGGTACATTTGACACCAAATGAATTTAGCTTGTTAGAACTATTGTCAAATCATAAAGGAAAAGTACTCACTTATGAGATGATATTAAAACGAATATATGGCTATGTTAATAAGACTGAAATGCCTAGTTTAAGAGTGCATATGACATCATTAAGACAAAAACTTTCACAATGTCATGAGGACGCAAAAGATATTATTAAAACACATCCACGCATTGGTTATCAAATGTTGCAGTGGAAAGAGAAATAATTAAATAAAAAAGATCGCTGCCATTAAACGAATGATTGGCAGTGATCTTTTTTATATTCAACTTATTATTTATCGCGCACTAGTGTCAGCAAAATGCTCTATTGTTTTTTATAAGAACATGATACTGAAATTTCATAAAGTTTATTTATGTTCGATTATTCTTAATTTAAAAATAGTTCTTTAAATTATATACCCACCACATTTGGTGGAGAACCATATTTAAACAGAATGATATAACCGCACACAGATCTCAATCCAATCAAATATTTAACCTTTAAAACGTTAGTACTTTGATATCTACAGAGAATCAATTATTGAAAACAAAAAAGAGCTCAAGACATTACATCTTTAAGCTCTTAATCTATAAATTATTTTTGATGGTCAGCAAATGTGCGACCTTTCATAGGTCTGCTTCCACCGCTGCTCTTCTCTTTACGGTCGAATTTTTTTGTACTTTTCTTCTTACTTGAGTATCCTTTTGAACGTTTACTCTTACTGTCAAATTTAGGATTACCACGCTTACTATTTCTGTTACGAGAACCGCTTGGTTTACCATTACGGCCTTTGCGAGATAATGGTTTTTCAAAAGTTAATTGAACTTCAACTTCATCGTTCGCTTCTACTAACTCTTGTAAAAGTGCAGCAACTAAATCAACATCGTTATATTCATTTAACAACTCTGTAGAAATGCGTTTCAAGCGTGATTCTGACTCTTTAGACATCCAGTTTTCAACTTTTTCTTTGATGTCATCTTCACGTGCTTGAAGTACTTCTTTACGATGAGGTGGACGAAGTGCGCTCATTTTTCTACCATTAGCATCTTCAATTTGTCTGATATAATCCATTTCGATTGGATTAACAAACGTTACAGCGATACCTTCTTTACCAGCACGACCCGTACGACCAATACGGTGTGTATAGCTTTCAGTATCTTGAGGTATATCAAAGTTATAAACATGACTCACACCAGAAATATCTAGTCCTCTTGCTGCTACATCAGTAGCGACTAAAATATTAATTTGGTCATTTTTAAATTTCTTTAATACTTCTAAACGTTTCGCTTGTGTAATATCACCATGTAAGCCTTCAGCTTTATATCCTTTAGAAATCAAAGCACTTGTTAATTCATCAACACGACGTTTTGTACGTCCGAATACGATTGCTAATTCAGGTTGATGAACATCTAGGAAATTTGTAAATGTATCAAATTTCTCTAATTCTTTAACAATTGTATAGAATTCTTCGATTTGTGGATCAGACATTTCATTATTCATTGTCTTAATGATTTTTGGTGATTTCATAAATTGTTGTACTAAAGCTTGGATTGCTTTAGGCATTGTAGCTGAGAACAACATTGTTTGACGTTGTACTGCTGGAATTTTATCCATAATAAATCTCATATCATCGATGAATCCCATATTCATCATTTCATCAGCTTCATCTAAAATCAAAGTATGAATTCCGTCCGTTTTTAATGTGCGACGATTTAAATGGTCGATAACACGCCCAGGTGTTCCGACTACGATTTGTGGGCCTTTTTTCAAGGCTTTAATTTGGCGTTCGATAGGCATACCACCGAATACAGTAACAACTTGGACACCTTGTCCACGGCTAAATTCTCTTAATTGTTCAGCTACCTGCATTGCCAATTCTCTTGTAGGTGCTAAAATCAACGATTGAACCCCTTGTTTCCCTACTACTTTCTCAATTAAAGGAATACCGAATGCTCCTGTTTTACCTGTACCGGTTTGAGCTTGCCCAAGGATATCAATTCCTTGTAACGCATAAGGGATACTGTCTTTTTGGATAGGTGTCGGCTCTTTAAATCCCATTGATTCAAGTGACTGAACCGTATTATCCGAAATCCCTAGTTCTTTAAAATTTTGCAAAATAATTCTCCTTTTTACCTGTTTATTTCTCAATATACTTTTGCATATAAGTTCATTAATATTTCATCAACTTCTATATAGTACCACCAAAAAAATTTAATCGCAATAAAGCAATTTGCGAATATTTATTAGAATCACATTAATTGATTGTCATATTTTTGTCAAAAAGCTAGCATTAGATAAGATGTAAGCGTTATGCATCATTCGAATAATCATTATAAAAAATTTTTTATAAAATACGTATATCGTTAACATTTCACAACAAATTTTACTGAAACACATGTGAAATTAGACCTTATAATACAACATCTTTTTGTAAAATATTATATAAACATTCAAACTACTTCCTATATAAAGTGTGTACATAGAATTAACCTTGATTTAGTTTCAAATTTATAGATTTAACATAAAAAGAAAAAGGCAATTTTGTATTTACACACAAAACCACCTCTTCTTTGTAATCTTTTAGTATTAATTCAAATCATTTTCTAAGTAAAAGGTCGCTCGACTAATTTCTATGAAATTAAAGCATTTACAACTTCTTCTAACTTCATACCACGTGAGCCTTTAACTAATACACGGTCATGCGCTTTTAAATCGCTTGTTAAAACTTCTATCATATCGTCTTTAGAATTGAAGTGTTGTGCTTTTTCGACATGTTGCTGGCCCGAATCATAAATATACTTCGCTTCATTACCAAACGTATACAACACATCTATATGCTTTTCTTCTAAATAATTACCTACACTGATATGCATTTCTTTGCTATTTTCACCTAATTCTAAGACATCTCCTAAAATTAGAATGCGACGCCCTGTCAAAGTACTCAGTGTATCAATAGCTGCTCTCATACTTGTAGGACTTGCATTATAGGCATCATTTATCACAGTGATATCATTTTCTAATGTATGTTGCTCCATACGCATACCAGTTAAGCTGACATTTTTTAAATTTTGATAGATTGTGTTATATGTCAAACCTAATTCATGACCAACCGCAATGGCAATCGTCGCATTTTTCATATTATGCTTTCCTAATATTGGCAGATCGTAATGTTCTTTATTATTAATCGTAAATGAAATACCTGTAGTATCTCTATCATCAACAGAACAAACTAATGCATTATCAGCAGCAACACCAATACTAATACATTTTACATTTTCAACTTCTTTAACATGCGGTTTCAATAATGGTTCATCGCCATCATATATAAACGTACCATTATCTTTTAGACCTATTGTAATTTCAGATTTAGCTTTAGCAATCCCCTCGCGCGAACCTAAATCTTGCATATGTGACTCACCAATATTAGTTATAACTGCAATATCTGGTTGAGCAAGGTTTGACAGAAATTCAATTTCATGGAAACCTGACATCCCCATCTCTAATATTGATATTTCAGTATCATTATCTAATTCCAAAATAGTTAAAGGTAAACCAATTTCATTATTGTAATTACCTTGCGTTTTCTTAACTTTAAATTCGGTATGCAATACACTTTCAATCATATCTTTAGTCGTTGTTTTACCATTAGACCCTGTGACGGCAATTACTTTAGGGTTTACATGTCTCAAGTAAGCTTGTGCCAATTGTTGTAATGCCGTTAATGTGTCTTCAACCCATATAATAGGCCCGCTTACATTTTCATCTATAGGTGTCCCTCTTTGATAAAAAGCAGCCCCAGCACCATCTTGTAATGCTTTAGAGACAAAGCGATGACCGTCAACATTTTCACCTTTAAATGGTATAAATAACATATTTTTAGAAATTGCTCGTGAATCAATTGTGACTCCATTTATCTCTTGATTTAAAAATTGATCTTCAATTTCACAAGGAATCCATGATTGAATTTGCTTTAATGTAACATTAATCATAATAACAACCTCAGTTAGTCAATTTTGTATTTATTTTTCTGTTTATCCTGGTGACGTTCTTTAGCAAGCTCGATAAGTTTTGTAATCAATTCTGAATAAGATAAGCCCATATTTTCCCATAATTTTGGATACATACTGAAAGCCGTAAATCCAGGCATTGCATTTGTTTCATTAATATATATTTGGTTGTCTTCTGTTACAAAGAAATCAGCACGGACTAAACCAGAACAATCTGTCGCTTTGAATGCCTCTAATGCCATATTTCTAAGCGTTAATTGAACATCTTCGTCTAAGTCAGCTGGAATTTGTAATTGAACCTTACCATCTTTATATTTTGATTTGTAATCGTAAAACGCGACATCTTTTACGACTTCACCTGGCCATGTCGCTTCAGGATAGTCATTTCCTAAAACTGCTACTTCAATTTCACGTGCGTTAACGCCTTGTTCAATAACAAGCTTACGGTCAAATTGGAATGCTTCTTTAATACCTTCTTTAAGTTCCGCTTCATTATTACATTTACTGATACCTACACTTGACCCTAAGTTAGCAGGTTTAACAAAGACTGGGTAATTTAATTTATCATTTACTAATTTTAAAATGTTATGTTCATATTTTTCATATTCAGAACGTAAGAAACTAATATAAGGTAACTGTGGTAACCCTCGATGTTCAAATAATTGTTTCATTACAAGTTTGTCCATAGAACTTGCAGCTGACAATACACCATTTCCTACATATGGTACATCCAAAACTTCAAAAAGTCCTTGAATCGTGCCATCTTCACCATTAGGACCATGTAATAATGGGAATACTGCATCGTATGGTTGTCCTGAACTACTTTCTTTCAATAGCTGTGAAATCTCAAGCGCCTCTCCATTTTCTAAATGAAGCTCATCAGTAGATTTAATTTCAGCTGTAATATTATTTTGCTTTCTCCAATCACCATCATTGGTAATATAAATGATATCAACATGATATTTGTCTTTATCTATTGCATTTAATACATTTTGTGCTGTCAGAATCGATACTTCGTGTTCTGCACTTTTCCCTCCAAAAACGATACAAATATTTTCTTTTGTCATTTCGTTTTCCTCCAATGATATATCAGGGTTTGCTACCTTAATATAAATTAATATTGATTTAGTCCTATTGTTAATTGATTTATTCGCATCTTTGAATCTTAATAGTATCACATTTTAATACTATTTTGCATTTTAAAAACGAGGCGTTATGTGTCTGTATCTATGTTGATTCATTTATAATCAGAACAATATTCCCTTCTATTTTATTCCTAATTCAAATTGAAATCTATAGCTGATATCACTGTGATATTCTAGCTAATTTTTAAAAAGTCATGTAAAATTGATATAAACATTAGTGAGTATAAAAGGAGTTTGCAATGAATTATTCATCTCGTCAACAGCCGGATAAGCATTGGCTTCGCAAAGTAGACTGGGTATTAGTAGCCACTATAGCTGTTTTAGCAATTTTCAGTGTTCTGCTTATTAACTCGGCAATGGGCGGTGGTCAATACAGTGCTAATTTCGGTATCAGACAAATTTTTTATTACATTTTAGGTGCAATTTTTGCAGGTATCATCATGTTTATTTCACCTAAAAAGATTAAACATTATACATATTTATTGTATTTCTTAATCTGTCTATTATTAATAGGCTTGCTCGTTATTCCTGAGTCACCTATTACACCTATTATCAATGGTGCCAAAAGTTGGTACACGTTTGGCCCTATCAGTATTCAGCCATCTGAATTCATGAAAATTATTTTAATTTTAGCATTAGCGCGTGTCGTTTCTAGACATAATCAATTCACATTCAATAAATCATTCCAAAGTGATTTGTTATTATTTTTCAAAATTATTGGTGTCTCGTTAGTACCAAGTATTTTAATATTACTGCAAAATGACCTAGGAACTACATTAGTATTAGCTGCTATTATTGCAGGTGTGATGTTAGTAAGTGGAATAACATGGCGTATCTTAGCACCTATCTTTATTACAGGTATTGTTGGTGCAATGACAGTCATTTTAGGTATTCTATATGCACCTTCATTAATTGAAAATTTATTAGGTGTCCAACTGTATCAAATGGGACGAATCAATTCATGGCTTGACCCCTATACATATAGTAGTGGTGATGGCTATCATTTAACTGAATCACTTAAAGCTATCGGTTCTGGACAGTTACTAGGTAAAGGATACAATCACGGTGAAGTTTATATACCTGAAAATCATACTGACTTTATCTTTTCAGTGATTGGAGAGGAACTTGGTTTTATCGGTTCTGTCATATTGATCTTAATATTTTTATTTTTAATCTTCCATCTAATAAGATTAGCTGCGAAAATTGAAGATCAATTTAACAAAATCTTTATCGTTGGTTTCGTCACTTTACTTGTGTTCCATATTTTACAAAATATTGGTATGACAATTCAGTTGTTACCAATCACTGGTATTCCATTACCATTTATTAGTTATGGTGGTAGTGCGCTATGGAGTATGATGACTGGAATAGGTATAGTCTTATCAATTTATTATCATGAACCAAAACGATATGTAGATTTATACCATCCAAAAAGTAATTAATTTAAACTATTTTGAGTTTCAAATATCATAACTTTTCAAGATGACGTTATATAGTCTATTTATGTCGTCGATTTAAAATGTCATATATAGATATTACTCGATAATAACAATCCCTCTTTGAAGTACACATTGTAAAATGTACACTCTAAAGAGGGATTTTGTTATATAGTACTTGCTATCATTTTAGTAAATCCAGTCAAAAAAGCTATCATCGAATAGTCCGACGATAGCTTTAACGGTGTGTGATTCACAATCACAGTCAATTATTTTAATTCGTGACTTACTTTATTAGATGCTGGCAAAGTATTAATAATGTCTAAACGAGATTTAGTTTTTTTAATATTCACACCTAATGATGACAATAGTTTGACTACATTTTGAATCTTTTCAGGACGTTTCATTATTATCACCTCGTTTGGATCGCTTTCAATATTATCTTACCCTATTCGACATACCTTTACTACATCATTTACAAAATTTTTAATTTATTTTCAAAATTAAAATCTATAGCGCACTCTACATTATACCCTAAAATACAATTTTGTATCCTTCATCATAGATTTCTTTTTCAATACTATTCAAATTTGCTGGTGTCTCATACGATACAGTTACTTGACCGTCTATTATATTAATATTCACTTGATGAACACCTATCATATTTGAAATGCGTTCTGTCAATTGACTTACTTGTTCTTCTGTTTCAATTCCCGCTGTGTAAATCGTATTTTGATGTATCATCTTAAACTCCTTTAGTCTTTAATCAATTTTTGAAAAGTCACTAATAACTCTTCCATTGCCTCTTCCTGAGCACCTTGATTAACTTTATTCATAATACAACTTTTCATATGTTGTTCTAATAACTTTGTCGCAACACTGTTTAACGCCGAACGTGTCGCTCTTATTTGCGTAAGGACATCATCACAATAGACATCTTCTTCAATCATGCGATTAATCGCTCTCACTTGTCCTTCAATTCGATTTAAACGTGATTTAAGATTCGTTTTTATTTGTTCAGAATGATGTGCAATATCTTGTTCAGTCATAGCATTCACTCCTTCATTTACATTCCTTACTATACTATATCCCATAAAACACAACGTCAACACAAAGTGTGTTTTTCAAACTAAATTGTCATGATATTTAAATTGCTTCATGATACAATTAATAAGATATACTACTCGTTTAAGATTTTCGATGGGAGGTTTCAAATGATAGAGTTATTATCCATTGCACTCAAGCATTCTAATATTATTTTAAATTCAATATTTATTGGTGCATTTATTTTAAACTTATTATTCGCCTTTACCATTATTTTCATGGAAAGACGTTCTGCCAATTCTATCTGGGCTTGGTTACTAGTCTTAGTTTTCTTGCCTTTATTCGGCTTCATTTTATACTTACTATTAGGACGACAAATTCAACGTGACCAAATTTTCAAAATTGATAAGGAAGATAAAAAAGGATTAGAGTTAATCGTTGATGAGCAATTAGCTGCTTTAAAAAATGAAAACTTTTCAAATTCCAATTATCAAATTGTAAAATTTAAAGAAATGATTCAAATGTTGTTATATAATAACGCAGCATTTTTAACAACAGACAACGATTTAAAAATATACACAGACGGCCAAGAAAAATTTGATGACTTAATACAAGACATCCGTAATGCTACTGATTATATTCATTTTCAGTACTATATTATTCAAAATGATGAATTAGGTCGTACCATTTTAAATGAACTTGGTAAAAAAGCGGAACAAGGTGTAGAAGTTAAAATTCTTTATGATGACATGGGTTCTCGTGGACTGCGTAAAAAAGGCTTACGCCCGTTTCGCAATAAAGGCGGACATGCTGAAGCATTTTTCCCATCAAAATTACCTTTAATTAACTTGCGTATGAACAATCGAAACCATCGAAAAATTGTTGTTATAGATGGGCAAATTGGATATGTTGGTGGTTTTAATGTTGGTGATGAGTACTTAGGTAAATCAAAAAAATTCGGCTATTGGCGAGATACGCATTTACGAATTGTCGGGGATGCAGTAAATGCATTGCAATTACGATTTATTCTAGATTGGAATTCACAAGCCACACGTGACCACATCTCCTATGATGATCGTTATTTCCCAGATGTAAATTCTGGTGGAACAATTGGCGTTCAAATAGCTTCTAGTGGTCCTGACGAAGAATGGGAACAGATTAAATACGGTTATTTGAAAATGATTTCATCTGCTAAAAAATCGATTTATATTCAATCTCCCTATTTCATACCTGATCAAGCCTTTTTAGATTCTATTAAAATTGCGGCATTAGGTGGTGTTGATGTCAATATCATGATTCCTAATAAACCTGACCATCCGTTTGTTTTTTGGGCTACTTTAAAAAATGCAGCATCCTTATTAGATGCCGGTGTTAAAGTATTTCACTACGACAATGGCTTTTTACACTCAAAAACACTTGTTATAGATGATGAAATTGCAAGTGTTGGAACAGCTAATATGGACCATCGCAGTTTCACATTGAATTTCGAAGTCAACGCCTTTATTTATGACCAACAAATTGCCAAAAAATTAAAACAAGCTTTTATAGATGATTTAGCAGTATCTTCTGAATTAACAAAAGAACGTTATGCTAAGCGAAGTCTTTGGATTAAATTTAAAGAAGGTATTTCACAATTATTGTCACCTATCTTATAAAATAGAAATATGGGGAGTGTAACTTTAATGCAACAATCAGACATCATTAGTGCAGCCAAAAAATATATGGAATCTATTCATCAAAATGATTATACAGGCCATGATATTGCGCATGTATATCGTGTCACTGCTTTAGCTAAATCAATCGCTGAAAATGAAGGTGTTAATGATACTTTAGTCATTGAACTCGCATGTTTGCTTCATGATACCGTTGACGAAAAAGTTGTAGATGCTAACAAACAATATGTTGAATTGAAGTCATTTTTATCTTCTTTATCACTATCAACCGAAGATCAAGAGCACATTTTATTTATTATTAATAATATGAGCTATCGCAATGGTAAAAACGATCATGTCACTTTATCTTTAGAAGGTCAAATTGTCAGGGATGCAGATCGTCTTGATGCTATAGGCGCTATAGGTGTTGCACGAACATTTCAATTTGCAGGACACTTTGGTGAACCTATGTGGACAGAACATATGTCACTAGATAAGATTAATGATGATTTAGTTGAACAGTTGCCACCATCTGCAATTAAACATTTCTTTGAAAAATTACTTAAGTTAGAATCTTTAATGCATACAGATACGGCGAAGATGATTGCTAAAGAACGTCAAGACTTTATGATGATGTACTTGAAACAGTTTTTTACGGAATGGAATTATCACGACTAGACATTGGAGTTGTAGTATGATGATGCGATGTAATGGCGTATTGTTGTGGGAGCTTGGTGTTGATGCCATGCCGTTACGATTCTATGATATGTTGTTGGGACGTTGCAATGTGTATTATGCCGTTGTGACGTTATTATTTCACACTGTTACATGCATTAGTGAATTGCTGTGGACATGTTGCGTTACGACATATACTTCTACACTGATGAATCATTGTGTCAAGATGACATTGCGATGAAGAATGACAACTCTGTTATTAACCACTTTTTACATACTGAAATCTCGTTAATATTATTTCAAATAAAAACAGCAGTAGGATGACTTTCACATTTGAAATCATCTTACTGCTGTTTCTATTTATGACATATTGTATAATGTGACACTAAGTTTCGCTATTGAAGCGAAAAATAATGTGCGCCCTATAAAGTTAAAATTATCTTCAACTTTTAGGGTGCACATTATTTGGACTTGCTAAGGTTATTTCTTTTTCTTTTTAGACACTACTTGTGTGTTTTTGC
Organism: Staphylococcus sp. EG-SA-17; assembly: GCF_017151845.1. Lineage (NCBI taxonomy): Bacteria > Bacillati > Bacillota > Bacilli > Caryophanales > Staphylococcaceae > Staphylococcus > Staphylococcus sp. EG-SA-17. The sequence goes on along the minus strand of NZ_JACVZO010000012.1, from coordinate 43,084 downwards.
CTTTTTTATTGCTGCCGCCGTTGTGCTCTCTTTCATACGCTTCAATGAAAGGTTGTACTTCTTTTTTAGCGACTTTTTCATAATAAATGTTCGCAAAGTGTGTTTGAACTACAAGGAACGCCGCACTGACTGACCAGTACAAACCAAGTGCTGATGCTGAGCTTAATGAAATCCAGATAATCATAATTGGTGAAATGACCATCATCATGTAACCCATTTGACGTTGTTCGTCTGGCATCGTTTTACTTGATACATATGCTTGGATAAAGTATAAAACACCGGCAATAATTGTAATCCAAATATCAGGACGTCCTAAATCGAACCATAAGAAGTGTGGATATTTAAACAAACCATCTACAAGTTGGTCTTTAAGTACAAAGTATAATCCCATGATGATTGGCAATTGGATTAGCATTGGTAAACAACCCAACATACTCTTAATCGGGTTCATGTCATACTTTTTATATACTTGCATTAATTCTTGGTTTGCAGCCATTTTTTCTTCTTGTGTACGCGCACGTTTCACTTTTTCTTGAATTTTTTCAACTTCTGGCTTTGCAACTTTCATTTTTTGACGCATCATATGACTATTTTTATAGTTTGACAACATGAATGGTAATAAAATAATACGAATTACCAATACAAGGATAATAATAGCTAAACCATAATTGTCGTTTAATAAGTTATTTCCCAACCAATCCAATACATTTTTCATTGGATCTACGAATGTATTGTAGAAAAACCCACTACGTTTTTCAGGTTTAGAATAGTCACAACCAGCCAAAAAGACCATAATACCTAAAAATAATGGTAGTAACGCTTTTTTCTTCATTTTTCCACCTCTATCATTATATTCACATAGGATTTATTCTATCACATTAATGAGTACGTATGAAACAATAAGTGGAAAAATTTAACTAATTATTAAAAAAATCTTTGAATCGATTAACAGTCTTTTCAATATTTTCACTTTTAGAAATGGCTGAAATGACTGAAATTCCATTGGCACCTGCTTCTACAATCGGCGCCACATTATTAGTATTGATACCGCCAATAGCTACAATCGGTAGTTGCGGATTCATTTCTTTAAACGTTGCAATCATTTCTGGACCTACTGGTATATGCGCGTCATGCTTCGACGGCGTAGGATAGATTGGTCCAACACCTATATAATCAACATGAGTTAAATCAGATTTTGCATACTCATCTAAATCACTAATACTAAGTCCAATAATTTTATCAGTGAAATATTGTGCTATCTCTTTGACTTTCGCATCATCTTGACCGACATGTATACCATCCGCGTTAATTTCTTTTGCCAAGGATACATCATCATTAACGATAAAAGGCACATCATATTGATGACAGAGATGCTGTAATTCTTTAGCTAATACAAGTTTATCGTTTCCTTTTAAAGCTGATTCACCCTTTTCTCGAAATTGGAAAAGTGTAATCCCTGCCTTTAATGCTGCTTCTAATACTTCATGAATAGTTCGATGACTCGGAACATCGGAGGTCCCACAAATAAAATACACATTTAGATACGATTGGTTAAACATATTATTCCACCTCTTGAATACGAATCCGTTGTTGATAGGTTGTTTCATTTAAATGATATAACGTATCAAGCAACAATGGTGAAAACGTACCAGGACCACCACAATTTTCATTTTCAGCAGCTACCTCAGCAGCAATATTAAATACGCTTACCGCTTCAATTAACGCTTCTATGTCTGGTTCTGTTTCTCTAAATAAAAATCCAGCAATAACGCCTCCTAATAAACAACCAGCTCCAGTTACTCGTGCTAATAATGGAGATCCATTAGCTAATACGATGGCTTTATTATCTTGAACAATAACGTCCTCTTTACCTGTGATTACTATTGCAGTTTTATATGTTGCGTAAGCCTTTTTCGCTATTGTAACCGCATCAAGATTAGCATCACTATCTGTACCTTTCATAGTTGCTGTATCATCAATCAACGCTAATATTTCAGATGCATTGCCTTTAATTACTGATACTTTCGCTGATTTCAATAATAATTTACAAAATTGCTTTCGATATGTAGAAGCACCAACAGCTACAGGGTCAAATACAATAGGTAAGCCTGCCTCATTTGCCGTTTGAGCAATCGCAATAATATCTTGTTCATTTTCTGCTGTTAAAGTACCGATATTGATTAATAGCGCTTGTGCAACTTTGTAAAATTCTTCAGCTTCTTCGGGAGCTTCACTCATTGCAGGGCTAGCACCAATACTTAATAAACCATTCGCTGTAAAATTTTTAACTACATCGTTTGTATAACAAATTGTTAATGGGTTTTCAATACGTATTTTATTTAGATAATTCATCGTCTAATCCCTCTTTCTTTAAATATGCAAAATGATTCACTGGACCTCTACCACGGCCGATTTCAGGCGTATATTGTATACTCATTGAAATAAACTTTTTAGCCTTGTGTACAGCCTCAAATAATGGTCTACCTTTTGCAAGTTCTGCCGTTATAACTGCTGAAAATGTACACCCTGTTCCATGCGTATGTTTTGTTTTAAATCGTTCATTTTCAAATGTTTGAACACCTTCGTTAGTAAATAAATAATCTTTTGCTATATCAGTATCATTTGAATGACCGCCTTTAATGATGACACCTTTACTACCAATCTCATTAATAAAGATGCGGCCAGCCTGCATAATTTTTTCTTCACTATCAATGGTTAGTCCCGTTATTTCTTCAGCTTCTGGTAAATTCGGTGTTACTACGTCAGCTAATGGCAATAACGTATGCTGCAAGTTTTGCTTTGTGTCATTATCCATTAATGAATCACCGCTTTTCGCCAACATAACAGGATCAATTACATATGGAATAGATTCATGTTGCATTAAATAATGACGAATCGTTTCCATAGTATCTGCTGTAGCAATCATCCCCGTTTTAATAGCATGCGGTAAGGTATCGTTGAAGACACTATCAAGTTGTTCATCTACCCATTGATGATTTAAATTATGAATATGTTGTACGCCCAATGTATTTTGAGCAACAATACTTGTAACGACGCCCATACCATATACACCACATGAATGAAATGATTTTAAATCAGCCATTACGCCGGCACCACCTGTTGGATCAGTACCTGCAATGGTTAATGCTATTTTAGGTTTAATCATTTACTTTTCCTCCAAATTCCCATTGTTCTAGTGTCATAGCCATATTGAAAAATCGACGCTCATGTATGCAACTTTCTAAAAATACTTGCTTTACTTGTTCCAATTCCTTGTCAGACATTGATTCGGCTAATTTATTCATTAATGCCTCAAATACGTTAATTATGTCATCCATTTCAGTACTATAAAAATCAAACCATTTTGCCGTATCTTTTTCTCTATTAAGCTTATGATCACTTTGAGAGCGCTTAGCTAATTCTGCATAAATATATGGACAAGGTGCCATTGCAGCAATTGTATAAATAGCATTTTCACGACTATGCGCTTGGAAATACATATGTTTTCTGTAATGGTCGCCACTTGGAGGCCAAACTTTTGTTTTAATGATTTCTTCGTATGATTCACCAACAATTTGCGCTAAAATATCATGCGCAAGTACTTCACCTTCAACCATAAACTCTATTTGCTCTACTAAAAATTTTACGTCATTCATGCTATTCATTTTTGGAATTAACAAAGCATATAAGTTTGTGAATTCTTTTAAATAAGCTGCATCAGCTTGTAAATAGTGACGTAATGCATCAGCTTGTATATTGCCTAATAACATTTTTTGAATAAAGTCATCCTCATAAATATCATTAATGATTGGCTTTGCAGCTTGGTACAATTTTTGTGAAAATTCCATTGTAAAAAATCCTCCCTAAATAAAAAAACTACTTCCAACATGAAAGTAGTTTGATGGCAATGTTGCTATACTAGCCCCATCACTTCAATAACTACTTTCCTACGTTGGTACTAACCAAATCAGGTCATAAGGGTCTGAACAATTCATCTCAGCCATATCATTAGGCTCCCCTAGTAGTTCCTTAGTATTCAATTGCAAATTAATCTTAGCAAACGGTTTCAACATTTTCAATTATTGTTGCTCAGTTGTATTATTATCTTTAAATAATAATTCTATAATGACATATATTTGCGAAATAAAAAAGACCGGAACATATCGAGAATTCCCCGATATATTCCAATCTAAAAGTTACTTATATAACTATTGATTAGCTATGCATAAATGGCTTATGCAGTAACCCAATGTCCAGCGCCACCAGTGTTATATAATTTTACTGCTGCGGCATCTTGAACACTTTCAGGAGCATTTGCTGGTGATACACCTTTATATTTAGCAGGTGCTACTGAATCCCAAGTTGATTGTAAGAATTGATACTTACCAGCTGCACCTGATGTTGGATTTACAGCATGAATATTGCCACCTGATTCACGTTGAGCAATTTGTTTTAGATGATCATTCACATTTACTGATGAACCTTCTGATGCTTTTGATTCAGTTGGTGTTGCAGTAACTTGTGAATTGTTTGATGTTGATGCTTGTGGTTGTTGAGTTTGAGCATTTTGTGGTGCTTCAACTTCTTGTGATTGTACTTGATTAGCTTGAACAGCTGATGGTGCAACATTATTAGTTGCAGGTGCTTGTGCACTCATGTCTGCTCCATTAGCACCTGTTGCATGGTAATTCCAAGCAAAGTGTGTACCATCTGATTCAAAGTGATAAGTAAACCCTTCATAGTCAAATGTATAATTATAAGCGCCAGCTTCAATTGGTTTTTGATTTAATGTTTGATCATTTGATTGCGCCATTTGCGCTAAAGATGCTTTATTTAAGTCCGCTTCACTTGCATGGGCTTCGTGACCTGCATTTCCTGCTACGATTCCTAAACCTACTGCTAATGATGATGCGAGTAATGTTTTCTTCATAATCTTAAAATCCTCCTACAAGTAATTTGTTTCTCTAAAAGTTTTACAGAGACTACTGTAACATCTGTAAAATCCGTGCAGGTTACAACAAAATAAAAAAATAGCCTTGTTTTTTACACAGTGATTACAACGAAATCCCCCACAATTTCAAATATGATTCTATCGAGAATTGTCATGACAGTAAAAATGTTTTTCATTTGCAATTTTTTATGTAATCGTTTTGCAATCTAAGTCTATTTTCTATTAGAAAAACTACACAAAAAGACGACCTACACAACAGTACTAGTCATGTAAGTCGTTTTTAAGTGAGTATATTTCAAGTTAATTAGATCTATAAAAAATTTAGGATGGATTAAATGTATATTAAGGATGTTTAGGATAATTGGATTTAAATTTCTAATAAGTCATGATTATCTATATTTTGAGAGTCAATATCTAAAATACTATCTGAGAGAATTTCATTATTTTGGGATTTAGGGGACATAAATTTTATTGTTTCAACATATAATTCAGTGACAAAGTGTGTTTGTCCGTCTTTATCATACTTTCTTGATCTCATTTGACCAGTTATACCAACCAATGTACCTTGATTAGTATATTTTTCTATATTAGAAGCTAACTTGCCAAATGCTTTACAGAATAAGTAATCACAGACGATTTCTCCATTTTCATCTTTATAATTTCGGTGCGTTGCAACACAAAACGTTGCAATTTTTCTATCCTCCTTTTCAAATATTTGTGCGTCTTTCGTCAGTCTCCCGACAATTACGATTTTATTTAGCATGTAGTGTGTGATTCACCTCCTATGCCTATATCTTAATTACTAGCTTAAAAATGGTCAAAATGGCAAATTTTATATAATTAATAGCTATAGCATCTCGTTATTTGTTATATTTAAAGAAATTAGTCATGAAATGACCTTAAATCTTCTAAATAATTCAAAAATCATAAATATTAAACTAATGGGATGTGGGAATATGAAAACTTTTAAAGCAGTAAGGTTTCAAATTGTGAATGAACACGGCAGAATTATAGAATATGAATTAGAAGATGGCGTAATAATTAATAAAGAGGAAAGTGGCACGGGTTGGTTGCTTGAAATTGTCATTTCTAATGAGCATTATGAAACATTTAAGGAATATCAAGACAGTGAACAGTTATTGGATATTCGTGTCGTCATCACGCGTCCAGCCAATGATCCAGCTTTATTTGAATCTACTGTGAAAAGTATTAAAAATTTTAAAACAACAATGTCTATCGTATTTGAATGTCATATTTACACTTTACGTCAACAGTATGCTGAAAGTTTATTAGAACAACTTATTGATGATGGATTATCTGGTGAAGAATTAAAAAAATCATTTAATCGAATGATGCAGTCTAAACCAAAGTTAAAGGATGAAAAATTAGAAGAGTAAAATAAAAAACATTCAAAGATTATGCCAACACATTAAATCTTTGAATGTTTTTTTGTTTTATTTTACATCTTGAATTGCAAATGTAAGTTCACAACTACAAGCAAGTTGACCATCGACAGTAGCTTTAGCATTACCTTTACCGATTGGTCCTTTAATTTTAGTGATTTCTACTTCCAACGTTAAAGTATCACCAGGTACTACTTGACGTTTAAAACGACATTTATCAATACCAGCAAATAAAGCGATTTTACCTTTATTTTCTTCACTATTTAAAATAGCTACCGCACCTGTTTGAGCTAACGCTTCAGTAATTAATACGCCTGGCATTACCGCATACTCAGGAAAATGCCCTTGAAAGAATGGTTCGTTTCCTGATACTTGTTTAATAGCCACACAACGTTGACCTTCTTCATATTCAACTACTTTATCAATTAATAAAAATGGCTGTCTGTGAGGTATAATTTGTTTAATTTGGTTATAATCAAAAATTGTTTCCATGGTTGAAATCCTCCATTATATTAATTTACTGAATTAATCGTTAATACGTTCAATGTCTGCACCTAATTGCTTCAATTTACCGTGTAAGTCAACATAGCCTCTATCTAGGTGCGTTAATTCAGTAACGCTTGTTTTACCATCAGCAACTAATCCAGCTAAAATTAAGGCTGCTGCTGCTCTTAAATCAGTCGCTTTAACTTGTGCACCTTGCAATTGACTTTTACCTTCAAGTTTAGCACTACGACCTTCTACATTGATATTAGCATTCATACGTTTGAACTCTGCAACATGCATAAAACGGTTTTCAAAAACAGTTTCGGTTACGACTTTATGACCATTTGCCGTTAATAACAATGCCATCATTTGTGATTGCATATCAGTCGGGAATCCAGGATGTGGTAGTGTTTTGATGTCTACAGGTTGTAATTCCCCTTCAGCACGTACACGAATACCATCTTCTTGATAGTCCAATTCAACGCCCATTTCTTCTAGTTTATAGACTAAACTCGCCATATGTTCTTTGATTGCACCACGTACAAAAATATCACCACGTGTTATAGCACCAGCGATTAGTAATGTGCCTGCTTCAATTCTATCTGGAATGATAGCATGTTCTACACCATGTAATGATTCTACACCATTGATTGTAATTGTGTCTGTACCAGCACCAGTAATTCTACCACCCATTTCATTAATGTAGTTTGCTAAATCGACAATTTCAGGTTCTTTAGCTGCATTTTCAATTAAAGTCTTACCCTTAGCTAATGATGCTGCCATAATAATATTTTGTGTTGCTCCTACACTTGGAAAATCTAAATGAATTGATGTACCTTTTAATCCATCTTTAGCATTAGCATAAATATTACCATTTTCAAGATGAATTTCTGCGCCTAAAGCTTCAAAACCTTTAATGTGTTGCTCAATCGGTCTACTTCCAATTGCACAACCACCAGGCAATGCAACAATAGCATGTCCTAGTCTTGCTAAAAGAGGTCCCATAACTAAAATACTTGCACGCATTTTACTAACATATTCATATGGTGCCTCTTCATTTAGAGTCTTTGTTGCATCAACGACAACAGCATTTTCGTCCTTTTTGTATGTAACGTCAGCATTTAAAGTTGTTAATACATTATTTATTGTTTCTACATCACTTAAAGCTGGAACATTAACTAATTTACTCGGTTTATCAGAAGCTAATAAAGATGCTGTCAATATTGGTAATACTGCATTTTTAGCACCTTCTACTTTAACTTCACCCGTTAATTTATTTCCACCTTTGATTACTATTTTATCCATCGTAAATCCTCCACTTAGAACTCCTATTACTTTACATTTCCCTATTTTAAAATTATTTTAAGTCATTATTTAATTATATCTAGTTTTGATTACAAATCATAGAGTTAGACTTATTTTATTAAATATTTTACCTGCGTCGAGTATTGTAACAAATCTACAATAAAATTGCTTACTGCAGTGCCTAATAAAATAGCAACAAATATCATACACACTTGTAATTGAGTGGCGTATCCCTTTTTAAAAAATTGATCTAATCTAATTGATTGTAAAGCCCAATAGGCAATACAAATACATACAACATGTAACACTAAATGGATAACTGCATATTGTCCGATATAATCCATTTTATCACCTCATAAGATTACTGTATTACATTGTACATGAAAAATTTAAATAATGATACAAAGTTTAATACCCGTTTTTAGTAAAGTTTAAGCTAACTTACTATATAATTCTTTTTACATAAATATCATAACTATAAAGTATCTTGGCATGAAAAAATGTAGCTACTTTCAAAAAATGAAATGTCGACTGTAGATAGTGGTGAAGGAAATTTTGATTTTAGCAATCTAGTAGTGATTGTAAAAAGTAAAACTATTTTTGGGAGTCGGACATAAATCAACGTCTAGACTCTATAGTGTTATATTTGGCAGTAGTTTGCGGGGCCCCAACACAGAAGCTGGCGGAAAGTCAGCTTACATTAATGTGCAAGTTGGGGGTGGGGCCCCAACATAAAGAAATTGGAACACCAATTTATACAGACAATGCAAGTTGGGGTGGGCCCCAACATAAAGAAATACTTTTTCTTTAGAAATTAGTATTTCTTATACATGAGTTTTACTCATGTATTCCTATTTTTAAATACACATTAGCTGTGTTTAATGATAAAGAACCACTACATCATAAATCTTTAATGGTTCTTTATCAATTCCTTCCCCCTCTCATGTTTTGTATCTTTAAATCAATATAATTCAAAAAAGGGTCGAAGATATGAAATCACATCTTCGACCCTTTATTTACTATTTTAATTCAGCCACACGCAAACGGTTATTTGCTCTCTCTAAAGCTCTTTCGGCTCTATGAATATCAGTATTGTCGTCATCATTTTCCAAGTGAGACTCTGCTCTTGCTTTGGCTAATTTAGCTCTTTCAACATCAATTTCTCTTGCAGTTTCTGCAGTCTGAACAATGATTGAAACTTTATCTTTTCTAACTTCAACAAAGCCATCGCTTACAGCAATATATTCAGTTCCATCGTGAAATTTCACTTTTACAAAGCCTGTTTTTAAAGCAGCTACAGTTGGAATATGTCCACTCATGACACCTATCTCACCAGCTGTTGTTTGCATAACAACGAGTTCAACATTATCACGATTGTAAACAGAACCATTAGGAGTGACAATATCTAGGTTTAATGTATTCATTATCCATTCCTCCTAATTGTTATACTTCAACACCCATATCTTTAGCTTTTGCAATAACATCATCCATGCTACCAACTAAACGGAAAGCATCTTCTGGAATATGGTCATATTTACCATCTAAGATATCTTTAAAGTTTGCAACTGTTGTCTTAACAGGTACATAAGAACCTTTTTGACCAGTAAATTGTTCCGCTACGTGGAAGTTTTGAGATAAGAAGAATTGAATTCTACGTGCGCGTTCAACTGTTTGTTTATCTTCATCAGATAATTCGTCCATACCTAAGATAGCAATGATATCTTGTAATTCACGGTATTTTTGAAGTGTTGATTGTACATCACGAGCTACTTCATAATGTTCTTGACCTACAATTGATGGTTCCAATGCTCTTGATGTAGACGCTAATGGATCCACGGCTGGATAAATACCCATTTCAGTTAATTTACGTTCTAAGTTTGTAGTTGCATCTAAATGGGCAAACGCTGTCGCTGGAGCTGGGTCAGTATAGTCATCGGCAGGTACGAATACCGCTTGAATAGAAGTAACTGATCCTTTTGTTGTAGACGTAATACGTTCTTGTAATTGTCCCATTTCAGTAGCAAGTGTTGGTTGGTAACCTACTGCAGAAGGCATACGACCTAATAATGCAGATACCTCAGAACCAGCTTGTGTAAATCTGAAAATGTTATCGATGAATAATAATACGTCTTGACCTTGTTCGTCACGGAAATATTCAGCCATTGTTAAACCAGATAATGCAACACGCATACGTGCACCAGGTGGCTCATTCATTTGCCCGAATACCATGGCTGTTTTCTTAATTACACCACTGTCACTCATTTCGAAGTATAAATCGTTACCTTCACGAGTACGTTCACCTACACCGGCGAATACAGAAATACCACCGTGCTCTTGAGCGATGTTGTTAATTAATTCTTGGATTAATACTGTTTTACCTACACCGGCACCACCGAACAATCCGATTTTACCACCTTTAATATAAGGTGCTAGTAAATCTACTACTTTAATACCTGTTTCTAAAATTTGAACTTCTGTTGAAAGTTCATCGAATGCTGGTGCTTGACGATGGATAGGATCGCGGCGAACAGAATCACTAATTTCTTCTTTAAGGTCAATTGTTTCACCTAGTACATTAAATACACGACCTAATGTTTCGTCACCAACAGGTACACTAATTTCTTTGCCTGTATCTTTTACATCCATGCCTCTTTGGACACCATCAGTTGAATCCATCGCAATTGTACGAACAACGTCGTCACCTAATTGCAGCGCAACTTCTAATGTTAGTTGTATTGTACCTTCTTCTTTAGGCACATCAATAACCAAGGCGTTATTAATTTTAGGAACTTCGTTATGTTCAAATCGAACATCAATTACAGGACCCATAACTTGAGTTACACGGCCAATTCCCATGCTATTTTCCTCCTTTAAATATTATTCAAGCGCTGCGGAACCACCAACAATTTCAGTAATTTGTTGCGTAATTTCAGCTTGTCTCGCTCTGTTATATTCTAATGATAAGTCATCAATAAGTTCAGTTGCATTATCAGTGGCATTTTTCATCGCAGTCATACGTGTTGCATGCTCACTTGCTTTTGCGTCTAATATTGTTCCGTAAATCAAACTCTCAACATATTGAGGCAAGATTACACTTAAGATAGATTCTTTATCTGGCTCAAATTCATAAGAAGACAAATGACCATGTCCCTTACTAGAATCCTCTTGAGATAATGGTAATACTTGTCTAGATGTAGGCTTGTTTTCAAGAACGCTGACATAATGACTATAGTATATATTTAATTCATCAATTTCTTCTTCACTGTATAAGTCTATAGCATGGTTAGCTAGTGCTTGAACAGATTTGAAAGAAGGTTGATCAGGTACGTCTACTTGAGAATACTCAATGTCATAACCTCTATTTTTTAGGAAATCAACACCTTGTTGCCCTAAAACTACAATACTGTATTCGCTACTATCTTGATGTTTCGCTTCAATATCAGTAATCAATTTTTTAAGCACGTTTGCACTATATGCACCTGCTAAACCTTTATCACTCGTGATAACTAAATATCCACTTCTAGTAATTTTACGAGGTCTTAGCATTGGATGGTTTGTATTGCTACTTGCCCCTGCAACTGCAGTAATTGCATCTTGCATTTTATCCATATATGGTGTGAATTGTTTTGTATTTTTTTCAGCTCTACGAAGTTTTGAACTTGATACCATGTTCATCGCTTTCGTAATCTGCTTCATTTTTTTGGTTGATTTTATTCGAGTATCTATTTCTTTAAGAGAAGCCACTATCTCACCACCTTATACTAAACTTGTTTATTATTCAGATTTGCTAAAGCTTTTTTTGAATTCGTTAATTGCTGTGTCAAACTTCTCAGCATCTGGTAAGCCACCAGTTTCTCTGATTTCATTTAACAGTTCAGTAGCATTTGATTCTGCCCAGTGGTTTAACTCGTCTTCAAAACGTGTGATATCTACAACTGGAATATCATCTAAATATCCTTTTGTTAATGCATAAATAATCAACACTTGATGTTCAACTGGTAATGGTTTGTTTTGATCTTGTTTTAAGACTTCAACAGTACGTTTACCACGTTCTAATTTACTTGCAGTAAATTCATCAAGGTCTGAACCGAATTGTGCAAATGATTCAAGTTCTCTGTATGACGCTAAGTCAAGACGTAACGTACCAGCAACTTTCTTCATTGCTTTAATTTGTGCAGATCCACCAACACGAGATACAGATTGTCCGGCATTAATCGCTGGTCTTACACCTGAGAAGAATAAATCAGATTGTAAGAAGATTTGTCCATCTGTAATTGAAATAACGTTTGTTGGTACATAAGCTGAAATATCACCAGCTTGTGTTTCGATAATTGGTAATGCAGTAATTGAACCGCCACCTAAGTCATCGTTTAATTTTGCTGCTCTTTCTAATAATCTACTATGTAAGTAGAATACGTCACCTGGGTATGCTTCACGACCTGGAGGTCTACGTAATAATAATGATAACTCACGATAAGCTGCTGCTTGTTTAGTTAAATCATCATAAACGATTAAAACATGTTTACCGTTAAACATGAATTCTTCACCCATTGTTACACCTGAATATGGTGCAATATATAATAATGGAGAAGGTTCAGAAGCTGATGCTGCTACAACAATAGTGTAGTCTAAAGCGCCTGCTTGTCTTAACTTTTCAACATTTGCTCTTACTGTTGAATCTTTTTGACCAATAGCAACATAGATACAAATCGTACCTTGATCTTTTTGGTTCAAAATTGTGTCAATTGCAATTGTTGTTTTACCTGTTTGACGGTCACCGATGATTAACTCACGTTGACCTCTACCAATTGGTACTAAAGCATCAATTGCTTTGATACCTGTTTGTAATGGCTCATCTACTGATTTACGATCCATTACACCAGTAGCTTTTTTCTCTACTGGACGTGTTTTAGTTGTGTTAATCGGTCCTTGTCCATCAATAGGTTGTCCTAATGGATTAACAACTCTTCCGATTAGTTCTTCACCTACTGGTACTTCCATGATACGACCAGTACGTTTAACTTCGTCACCTTCAGTAATACCTGTATATGGTCCTAAAATAACCACACCCACGTTTGACTCTTCAAGGTTTTGGGCTAAACCAAGTACGCCGTTATGGAATTCTACTAGCTCACCAGCCATAACGTCATTTAATCCGTGAATTAATGCAATACCATCACCAATTTGTAATACAGTACCTACATCAGTTACGGACATTTCTGACTCATAATTTTCAATTTGTGAGCGAAGTAATGCACTGATTTCTTCAGCTTTTATGGCCATCTATGTCACTCCTCTTTATAATTAATTAACTCTTCTAAATTTTCTTTGTAATTGGACAAGATCATTTCTAACACTACCATCTAATACAGTTGTGCCGACTTTAACTCTAAATCCACCAATTAAATCTGGATTAATTTTTGTATCTACAATAACTTTAGATAACTTCGTTTGTTGAGTTACTAGTTTGACAATCTTATCTAACTCTTCTTGACTCAATTCATATGTTGACTCAATTGTTGCAAAATCTTGATTGTAGTGTCCGTTATATAAGCTTTGGAACGCCTTGAATACGTCAGCTATTAATGAGATATGTCTATTATCTGCTAAAACGTACATCATATTTTTAATGTATGGATTAATGTCAGTAAATACACCATTAATCAACTCACGACGTTGTTCTGCTGTTTGAGTTGGATTACTGTCAACCATTTTCAATTGCTCAATTTTATCTTTTACTGCTTCATTTATAACTGTTAATTCTTGATTAATAGTTTCTAAATTATTTGTATCTAATGACACGTCAAATAATGCTTTAGCATACTTGTTAGCTACTTTTACCATTATTTATCGCCTGCCTCTTTTAGATACTTGTCAACCAATGCTTTTTGGTCTTGTTCAGAAATTTCTTTTCTAAGAACTTTAGAAGCAATTAACACTGATAGTTCAGATACTTGATTATTAATATCTGCAATGGCACGTTCTTTTTGGCTATTGATTTCACTTTGTGCTGTTTCAATCATACCGTTTGCACGTACGTTTGCTTCATGAATAATTTGTTCTTGCTGTTGACGTGCTTGAACCTTAGCATCTTCTAAAATCTTTTGAACTTCTTCTTGTGTTTCTTTAAGTTTTTGTTTATTTTCTTCTTCAAGTTTCTGTGCATTTAACTTAGCTTGTTCTGCGTCATCGATATCTCTGTTAATATCTCTTTCACGTTTATCCATTACATCTTTCAATGGACCCCATGCGAACTTTTTAAGTAACGCAAGTAACACGATGAAAGTTAGGACCTGTACAATCACAGTACCCCACTCAACGCCTCCAGCTGCACCAAGAACGAATAAGTTAGCTGTTTCAGTCACGGGTTCATGACACTCCTTTCATTAAAATAATCGCTAGTGTTATATAGAAAAAAACGACGAGGTTAGGACCTACTGAATTTATGCGATAGGCATGGTGCGTTCATATCTCAACTATTTAATAAAGTTCAAAGATATTACTATATATGCGTCATGAATTATGTCCTATGCGCTTTGTCCCGACCTCTTTTATCTGTTAATTATCCAGCAAATGTCATGAATGCAATTACTACACCGATGATAGGTAATGCCTCAACTAAACCTACACCAATGAACATGATACCCATTAATTGACCACGTGCTTCTGGTTGACGTGCTACACCTTCAACTGTTCTTGAAACGATTAAACCGTTACCGATACCTGCTCCTAATGCTGATAAACCAATTGCGATTGCTGCTGCGATTAAATTCATAATTTAATTTCCTCCTGTGATTGTATATAATTATTGAAATTTTTTAGTGTTCATCTGCCACTTTATGTGACATATAAACCATCGAAAGCATAATAAAGATATATGCTTGGATTGTTCCTACAAATATTGAAAATGCTTGCCAAACAATTAATCCTGGGATACTTATAATCCAACCCCATGCTGGTTCGTTAAAGAATAAGCCAGCAAGTAATGTTAATAGTATCTCACCTGCAAATATGTTACCGTACAAACGCAGACCAAGCGTTAATGTTGAAGTGAACTCTTCAAAAACATTAATAATTGCCAATGGCCAAAACGGCTGTACATAACCTTTAAGATATTGTTTCGTACCACGCATTTTAGTTCCATAAAAGTGAGTTAACAGTATTATCGTTGTAGACAACGTTAAAGTCACTGTTGCATCAGCTGTTGGTGATTTCCACCACAATGTGTGATCTTTCGTTACTATAGAAAACGGAAGACCTAACATATTAGCTATAAAAATGTACAGAATCAGCGTTACTGCTAAGAAGTGGAATTGACCACCTTTTTTCCAAGCCATGTTACCTTCAATGATTCCCCTCACGAAATCAAAAATCCATTCAACGAAATTTTGTTTGCCAGTTGGTCTTTTTTTCAAATTACGCGTACAAATGATAGCAAGTAGAAAAACAAGAAACGCCGTAACAAGTATCATCAATATACTTGATAAATTGAAAACGATATCAAAACCGAATAAATTCCAACTCACGAGCGGGGATTTGTGATCCATAATCTCACCTCTTTCTTAATTTATTTGCTCACCTTTAGTAAAGGACGTATGATAACTACAACATATGAAATCATTAAACCAATAATTATACCGATTATACTTACATGCGATTTATTAAAGTACCAAATCATACAGGCAATAATTGCAACTAAGTATCGCCACATATTTCCAGTTGAAATATGCATAGTGTCTGGTCTTTTAGCTTTGGCTAAGTAGCTCTCAAATATAACAGTATTGATTGCAGAACCAGTAACACCAATGATTAATCCTAAGATAAATGCATGGTGTGTAAAAAGGTATAATCCTCCCAATATTATTAATAAATACAAATAATATTGAATGAACTGTTTAAAAATGTTGTAGAAACGACTCATTTTATATGCCTCCGTGTGACTGATATCAATCATGAAAACCGTTCCACTCATACAAACTAAATGATAATATAGGCGATTTGTGGTGTCAATTCTATTCAAATTGTTGTAAAAAAATAAGCATGTTCAGACACAATTTAGACACAATTAGACAAAAAGTCTATTTTTCTTAGAAATCGCTTGGTTTTTCAGTGATTAAATTCAAATAATACTTAATATGATTAACTATTCTTTCTGAAGCAAATCCATCACCGTAAGGATTAGATGCTTCAGACATTTGATGATATAATCTCTCATCATCGATTAATTCTTTTGCAGCTTGATACACATTTTGCTTATTTGTTCCAATGACTTTTAATGTGCCAGCTTCAACACCTTCAGGACGTTCTGTAACGCTTCGCAAAACTAAAACTGGCTTATTAAATGATGGCGCTTCTTCCTGAATTCCACCTGAATCTGTCAAAATAAAATAAGATTTTTTAGCAAAATTATGGAAATCTACTACATCCAAAGGTTCAATCAATTCAATTCTGTCATGACTACCTAAAATCTTTTGAGCCACCTCTCGAACTTTCGGGTTTTTATGCATTGGATATACTAGTGCTAAATCAGTATACTCATCTATTAAGCGTCTAACCGCTTTAAATATATTTTCCATGGGTTGCCCGATATTTTCTCGTCGGTGTGCTGTCATAAGAATGAATTTTTTGTCATGATATTTATCCATGATGTTAGATTTATAATTGTCATCAACTGTATATTTCATAGCATCAATCGCTGTATTACCAGTGACAACAACACTTTCTGAATATTTCCCTTCACTTAACAAATGCGATGCAGCATTTTTAGTAGGTGCAAAATGTAAGTCAGCTAATACACCAACTAATTGTCTATTCACCTCTTCTGGAAAAGGTGAATATTTATCATAACTTCTAAGCCCTGCTTCAACGTGTCCAATCGGCACTTGGTTATAAAATGCCGCTAAACCACCTGCAAATGTCGTCATCGTATCACCATGTACAAGTACCATATCTGGTTTTTCTAATTGAATCACTTGTTCTAATTGAGTGATTGATTTAGAAGTTATCTCAGAAAGTGTCTGTCCTGATTTCATAATATTCAAATCGTATTTTGGTTTGATTTCAAAGGTACTTAATACTGAATCAAGCATTTCTCTATGCTGTGCTGTAACAACAACAATTGGCTCGAGCATTTTTTCTTGTTCCAAAGCTTTAACTAAAGGAGCCATCTTTATGGCTTCGGGTCTTGTTCCAAATATGGTCATAATCTTTTTCATCAAACTACTTATCTCCGATTCTTCTATTTAGTACCAAACAATCTATCTCCAGCGTCGCCTAACCCTGGTGTGATATATGCTTTATCATTTAGCTTTTCATCAAGTGCAGCAATATAAATATCTACATCTGGATGTGCTTCATGCATCTTTTCTACGCCTTCTGGTGCTGCAATTAAACACATGAAGCGAATATTTTTAGCGCCACGTTTCTTCAATGAAGTAATAGCTTCAATTGCTGATGCGCCTGTTGCTAACATAGGATCAACAACAATGATTTGTCTTTCAGTAATATCTTGAGGTAACTTAGCAAAATACTCTACAGCCTTTAATGTTTCGGGATCTCGATACAAACCGATATGTCCAACTCTGGCTGCAGGCACTAAACTTAAAATACCATCAGTCATACCTAAACCAGCTCTTAAAATTGGAACGATAGCTAATTTTTTACCAGCTAATCGTTTAGCCGTCATTTTAGTTACAGGCGTTTCAATATCAACATCCTGAAGCTCTAAGTCTCTAGTTACTTCATATGCCATCAACATACCAACTTCGTCTACAAGTTCTCTAAATTCTTTAGTACCTGTATTTACATCTCTAATATAGCTTAGTTTGTGTTGAATTAATGGATGATCGAAAACGTGTACTTTACTCATAAAAATTACTCCTATCTTTGTGTATGTTTATTGATATAGAGGATATTCAGCTGTTAATTTCGCAACGCGTTCTTTAGCTTGTTGTAATTTTTCTTCATCTTTACTATTTTTCAATGCTAAACTGATGATTTTTGCAACTTCCTCAAAAGCTTTTTCATCAAATCCACGCGTTGTTGCAGCAGGTGTACCTAAACGTATACCACTCGTTACAAAAGGTTTTTCTTGATCGAACGGAATGGTATTTTTGTTACATGTGATACCAACTGAATCTAAAGTCTCTTCAGCTTCTTTACCAGTAAGTCCTATAGACCCTTTTACATCAACAGCTACTAAGTGATTATCTGTACCGCCAGAAACAATTCTAAATCCTTCATTAATTAATGCTTCTGCAAGAACTTTTGCGTTTTTAACCACTTGTTGTTGATACGTTTTGAAATTATTTTCTAACGCTTCTCCAAAAGCAACTGCTTTTGCTGCAATAACATGCTCAAGAGGTCCACCTTGAATACCAGGGAAAATTGTTTTATCTATGTCTTTTTTATATTCTTCCTTACATAAAATCATACCACCACGTGGTCCGCGTAATGTTTTGTGTGTTGTAGTTGTTACAAAATCAGCATATTCTACTGGATTTGGATGTAAACCTGCCGCTACTAATCCTGCAATATGTGCCATGTCTACCATTAACTTAGCGTTTACTTCATCTGCGATTTCTTTAAACTTTTTGAAGTCAATTGTTCTTGAATATGCTGATGCTCCTGCCACAATAAGCTTAGGCTTATGCTCTAACGCTAATTTACGAACTTCATCATAATTGATTCGTTCTGTGTCTTTATCTACTCCATATTCAACGAAATTGTAGAATTTACCACTAAAATTAACAGGCGCTCCATGTGTCAAGTGACCACCATGACTCAAATTCATACCTAAAACCGTGTCGCCCATTTCTAATGCAACTAAGTAAACAGCCATGTTCGCTTGCGAACCTGAATGTGGTTGAACATTGACATGTTCAGCTCCAAACAATGCTTTTGCACGATTAATTGCGATGCTTTCAGTAACATCTACAAACTCACAGCCACCATAATATCGGCGTCCTGGATAGCCTTCAGCATACTTATTAGTCAACACTGAACCTTGTGCTTCCATAACCGCTTCCGATACAAAATTTTCCGATGCGATTAACTCTATGTTGCTATTTTGTCTCTGAAATTCTCTCTCGATTGCTTCTGCGATAACTTTATCTTGCTTGGTGATATAAGACATAAAATCTCCCCTTCTTTCAAAAAAACTTATTGGTATTTAGCACGTTCGCCACCAATCTTTTTCGGCCTAGATGTGGCAATAGTTACAATTGCCTGTCCTACTTGCTTTACTGAGGTCCTTACAGGTACACATACATGTTTAATATGCATGCCTATTAATGTTTGACCAATATCAATTCCACAAGGAACAGTAATATGTTCGACCACGATCGGATCCTTCATATGCTGAAAAGCGTATGTTGCCAAACTCCCTCCAGCATGTACATTTGGAACGACGGAAACTTCTTCCATTGTTAATGGATTATACTGAGATTTTTCTATTGTTATCGCTCTGTTGATATGTTCACATCCTTGAAAAGCAAAAGTAACGCCTGTCTCTTTACTCACAACATCTAATGCATTAAAAATAGTTTCTGCAACTTCCATCGAACCGACAGTCCCAATTTTTTCGCCAATGACTTCCGATGTTGAACATCCAATTAAACATATATCTCCTTTGTTAAAAAAGGACATATCTTTTAATTCGTCTAATAACATTGTCAAATCTTTCATAAAAGCCCACCCTTCCTAAAAATAAAAAAGGAATATAGCAAAGTGCTACACTCCTCTATTATAACTTATTTAACTGTTAACATATACTAATTATACAGAATTCCTACTAGCAAATAATATCTTTTAATTTTAAAATTAAACTCACAAGTTCTTCATAGGTATGTACATACATTTCTTTTGTTCCACCGTATGGATCTATAACTTCTCCTGCTTCTTTTACATATTCATGCAATGTGAAAACATGATTTTGCAAACCAAATTGTGCCTCTATTAATTCTTTGTGCGAATACGACATCGTCAAAATAATATCTGCTTTCAAATCTGCTTCAGTAAATTGTTGCGATAAGGTCGTTTCAGCTAAATGATGTTCTTCAACTATGTCTTCAACATAATTCGAAACACCTTGATTGTTCACAGCGAATATACCTCTTGATTCAAATTGATGATTTGGCATAACCTCTTTTGCAATACTTTCCGCTAATGGGCTACGACATGTGTTACCTGTACAAACGAATAAAATCTTCATAGTTCACACCCTTTAACAATGTGATTACCTGCAGCTTTTAACATGCGATTCATAATTGCTTCTGTATTATCATTCAGCTCAAAGCCGTATATATACGCCGCTGAAATATTTTCATTTTCATCAAGTGAATGTAACACATCATAAAGATTATGACTTGCTTGTTTAACATCATTGTCATCCTGACACAATTGAATGAATTGCGCTTCACTTGGTATAAACGCCACCTTATTACTCGGCACAATAAAAGCTATAGAAGACCAATCTTTACCGTCATTTCCAATTTTGCTCTCAATATCTGTAATAATTGTAAGTGGTGTATTGGGTGAGTAATGCTTATACTTCATACCTGGTGCAATTGGCTGTTCAGTATCATTATAATCAGCATGGGTGATACTATTCGGAAGTATATCTGTAATCATTGCTGCTGTTATAGAACCAGGTCTTGCAATTTTATAAGGAAAAGATGTGCAATCTAAAACCGTACTTTCTAATCCTTCTTCACTTTGTTCAGCTTGAACGATACCATCTATACGGCCATTCAAATCTTGATATACATGATTGAAAGTTGTTGGTGAAGGTCTACCACTTAAATTAGCACTTGGAGCAGCTAGAGGTTCATTTATGATTTGTAATAATTGTCTACCTACAGAATGGCTTGGCATTCTAACAGCAACTGATGATAAACCTCCAGAAACTTTTCGACATAGATAGCCTGGCTTTAACGGCAATATAAACGAAATAGGGCCCGGCCAGAATGCCTGCATTAACTTTTCTACGGGTGCATCTAAAATATATGTAAAATCTTTTAATTGATCTTTACTGTGTATATGAACAATAAGCGGATTATCAGATGGACGGCCTTTAGCTTCATATATTTTAGCTACAGCTTCTTCATCTGTCGCATTTGCTGCAAGTCCATAAACTGTTTCAGTTGGTAAACCTATTAAACCACCGTTTAAAACAATGTCTTTTATTTCATTAATTTTAGGATATTGCTGTAAATCTTCATTATATTCTCTAACATCCCAAATTTTAGTATCCAACTTAATCACGCCTTTCTTATTTATCATAATATAAAGCAAAAAGCTATGCACTTAACTAATCATAGCAAAGGCATAACTTCTAATTACCATTTAAATGAGACGATTCGATCGTGGCCATTTATATCTTTAATAATGTCGATTTTTTTGTCAGGAAATTTATTTAAAATTATTGATTTAAGTGCCTCACCTTGATTGTAACCAATTTCAAAAACAACTGGGCTGCCTTTTTCCATAACGTGAGGTAAATCTTCAATGATTGATTCATAAATAGCATATCCATGGTTATCTGCAAACAATGCCTGATGTGGTTCGAATCTCGTAACCGTTGGAGACATCGTAACCATATCTTTTTCATCTATATATGGTGGATTAGATATCAAGCCGTTCAACTTGATACCTTCATTAATTAAGGGCTTTAATGCATCCCCTGTTAAAAATTGTATTTGTGATTGATGCTTCTCAGCATTATTACGAGCCATATTCATTGCTTCAAGTGAAATATCAGTAGCAATAACATTTAAATCCGGCTTTTCACATTTCAAAGTAATTGCAAGTACACCACTACCCGTTCCGATATCTACGATTGTTGCATCATCTTCTAACTGTTGTAAGAAATGCAACATTACTTCTTCGGTTTCAGGTCTTGGTATCAAACAATTTGAGTTTACATCAAACGTTCTACCATAAAATGAGGCAAAGCCAACTATATACTGTATAGGCTCTCCTAATAACATACGTTGTAATGCTAAGTCGAACTTCATAATCATCGCTTTCGGCATATCATCATGCATGTGGACTACAAAGTCCGTACGCGTCCATTGAAATACATCTAACATTAACCATTCAGCTCGTGTTTGTTCAAACCCTTTTTGTTGTGTTAAATGAATTGCTTCATCTAACTTTTCTTTATAATTCACCATTATTAAGTTCTTTCAATTTATCTGTCTGCTCTGATAAAGTCAGTGCATCTATAATTTCTTCTAAATGGCCTTCCATAATTTGCCCTAATTTTTGAAGCGTTAGACCTATACGATGGTCTGTTACACGGCTTTGTGGATAATTATAAGTTCGAATACGTTCTGAACGATCACCAGTACCGACTGCTGATTTACGTTGTGACGCATACTTTTGTTGTTCTTCTTGAACTTTCATATCGTATAAACGTGCTTTTAACACTTTCATTGCTTTTTCACGGTTTTGAATTTGAGACTTCTCAGAAGATGTTGCAATGACACCAGTTGGTAAATGGGTAATACGTACTGCAGAGTCAGTTGTGTTTACGTGCTGACCACCCGCACCACTTGAACGATACGTGTCGATTTTTAAATCTTCATTTCTAATTTCAATTTCTACATCTTCAACTTCTGGTAAAACTGCCACTGTAGCTGTTGAAGTATGAATACGTCCACCTGATTCTGTTTCAGGTACACGTTGAACGCGGTGCGCACCATTTTCAAATTTCAATTTACTATACGCGCCATTACCAGAAACTGAGAAACTAATTTCTTTGTAACCACCATGGTCACTTTCAGACGCTTCTACTATTTCAGTTTTGAATCCTTGTGATTCAGCATACTTTGAATACATACGCATTAAATCACCAGCAAAAATCGCAGCCTCATCACCACCTGCTGCTGCTCTTATTTCTACAATAACGTCTTTGTCATCATTAGGATCTTTAGGAATCAATAATATTTTAAGCTCTTCTTCAAGATTTGGAAGTTCAGCTTTAATACCATTACTCTCCTCTTTTAACATTTCTACTTCTTCTTTATCATCAGTCTCACTTAACATTTCTTCAATATCAGCTAATTCTTCTTTTTTAGCTTTATAGTTACGATAAACATCTACAGTTTTTTGTAAATCAGCTTGCTCTTTAGAATATTTACGTAATTTATCTGAATCATTTACAACATCTGGGTCACTTAACAGTTCATTTAACTGTTCGTATCTTTCTTCTACAATATCTAATTGATCAAACACTTATAATTCCTCCTTATTATTATCACTAGGTGCTACGATATGGTGCGCGCGACAACGTGGCTCATAACTTTCATTGGCACCTACTAAGATAATCGGATCATCGATTTTAGCTGGTTTACCATTTATTAATCGTTGCGTTCTACTAGATGAAGAACCACAAACAGCACAAACTGCTTGAAGTTTCGTTACTTGTTCACTGACAGCCATCAATTTAGGCATTGGTTCGAACGGTTCGCCCCTAAAATCCATATCTAATCCAGCAACAATAACACGGTGTCCATCTGCTGATAGTTTTTCTACTATACTTACAATTTCATCGTCAAAAAATTGCACTTCGTCTATTCCTATAACATCAACATTAGTTAAGTCGTGCGTCATAATTTCACTTGCTTTAGAAATATTAATCGCTTCAATGGCATTACCATTATGAGAGACCACTTTTTCTTTATGATATCGATCATCAATCGCCGGTTTAAATACAACGACTTTTTGTTTAGCGTATATACCCCTTCTTAGACGTCTTATTAGTTCTTCGGATTTACCGCTAAACATACTACCTGTAATACATTCTATCCAACCGGAATGGTAAGTTTCATACATTGAGAGTTCCACCTTTTTCAAAACATAATCGCTTTATTATATCATATTTCAAATATTCATAAATGTCTTTTTCATAATTATATCGATATTGTACATGAACAATTATTTTATAAATTTGTCTTGCATATTTATATACAGCTATTCTAATTTGTTGCTTCTTATTCGTGCGTTGTTTCTACTCAATACAAACTTTAATAAAGGGGAAATTTATCATTATGTATTAACAACATGGTATTGAGTCACTTCTTTGAACACAGTCGTAAGTATATACCCTTACTACGCTTATAAATAAAAAAGCTGTCTACAATTCCATTATAGGATGCAGACAGCTTAACGATTACTATATTAGTTGTTTGATTTAAGACCAAACTTTTTGTTGAAACGTTCCACACGTCCATCCGCAGCAGCGAATTTTTGACGTCCAGTGTAGAATGGATGTGAATCAGATGAAATATCTAAACGAATAACTGGGTATTCTTTTCCATCTTCCCACTCCATCATTTCTGAAGATGTTTTTGTAGAACCGCTTAAGAATTTGAAGTTTGTAGTAGTATCTAAAAAGATTACTTGGTGATACTCAGGATGAATTCCTTGTTTCATTATTTTCAGCTCCTTTGCCCTGAACCATCTGGAACAGAGTTATTTGTGAGTTTTTACCCAATACTGTGTAATTATAAAGGTAATTAATTCAAAACGCAAGCCCCTATATAATGTTTATTAAATTATAGGTCGACCCGTTTTAGTACTTTCTTCTGCAGACTTTTGTAGCTGCTTGAAGAAATCTTCATTATTCTTAGACCTTTTAAGTTTGCGAATAAATCTTTCAGTAAAGTCTGTTGAGTCAGTGAATAGATTTCTTAATTGCCATAATGTGTCTAATTCAGATTTACTTATCAACAATTCTTCTTTACGCGTTGAACTTCTGCCAATATCAATTGCAGGGAAAATACGACGTTCAGACAATTTACGATCTAAATGTAACTCCATGTTACCTGTTCCTTTAAACTCTTCGTAAATCATATCGTCCATACGTGAACCCGTATCAACTAATGCAGTTGCAAGTATTGTTAAACTTCCACCCGCTTCAATATTTCTCGCTGCACCGAAGAATGCTTTTGGTTTGTGTAAAGATGCAGGATCTAAACCACCTGATAATGTACGACCACTTGGTGGAATAACTAAGTTATAAGCGCGTGCTAATCTCGTTATAGAATCCATTAAAATAATGACATCTTCCCCAATTTCTACTAAACGCTTTGCACGTTCAAGTAATAATTCAGCTACTTTAACATGGTGTTCTGGTGGTTCGTCAAACGTTGAATGAACGACTTCAGCAGCTTCTACTGAGCGTTCTAAATCTGTTACCTCTTCAGGACGCTCGCCAACTAACAAAATAAATAGCTTTGCATCTGGTTTGTTCGTACTGATTGCATTCGCTATCTCTTTTAATAACGATGTTTTACCTGCTTTAGGTGGCGCCACTATTAAACCACGTTGACCTAAACCAATCGGTGTTACTAAATCCATGATGCGCGTTGAATAATTTTGTGTTTCTGTCTCTAATTTAATACGCTCATCTGGATAAAGTGGTGTCAAAGCTTGGAAATGCGGACGTTTCTTCACTTCTTCTGCGTTATGGTCATTAACAAAGTCAACTTGTAATAAGCCATAATATTTTTCGTTATCTTTAGGTTTTCTAACTTTCCCAGTTACTTTATCCCCACGTTTAATTTCAAAACGACGAATTTGGCTAGCAGATATATAAATATCTTTTTCCCCTTTAGAATAGTTCACTGTTCTTAAAAAACCATAACCATCTGGTTGTATATCATCTAAGATACCTTCCATATAATAGTTACCATCTTTTTCCATTTGTGCTTCCATAATAGCTAGAACAAGTTCTTTTTTATTTAATTTACTATAGTTCGTCAACTTAAGAGTTTTAGCTTTTTGAGTGAGTTCCTTGGTAGTATAGTTCTTGTACAATTCGTGGAATGATTCATACTGAGGAGATGTACGTTCTCTTTCAGGCATATAGTTTACACCCATTTCATTATTTTTTAGTTAGTAAGTAATAGATAGGCATGACAATGCATAAATAACTGTGCTAGCACAATCCCATTATGCTAATCCCCAACCTTTTAAATACATGAATAACTATAGCAAATTTTTATTTTAATTACAAAATCTATTTATAAAAATTGCAAAATTAAAACAGTACACAAAACTTAATTAGTCATGTGCACTGTTTTATTGCGATTTTTAATTCAAAAATCAAATTTATTTAAAATAGCCAGCTATAGATTTCACTTCTAAGAACTCTTCAATACCATAATCGCCCCATTCACGACCTAAACCAGATTGTTTATAGCCACCAAATGGTAAGTCTGGCTTTCTGCCTGCTTCATTTATTTCTACTGTACCTGCTTCAATAGAACGAGCTACTTTATGCAATGTTTCTTTGTTCTTACCAATAACATATCCTGCCAAACCATATTTTGTATCATTTGCAATTTGAATCGCTTCATCTAAATCGTTATAAGTGATAACTGACATTACTGGCCCAAAAATTTCTTCTTGTGCTATCGTCATTTGATTATCTACATTAATAAAAATTGTCGGACGTGCAAAGTATCCTTTTTCAAGTCCTTCTGGTTTACCAGGACCACCATAAAATAATTCAGCACCTTCTTCAATACCTTTATTAATATAATTTTGTACTTGATCAAATTGTTTTTTACTAATGATAGGGCCTACTTGTGTACCATCTTCTCTTGGATTACCGACACGCACTTGGCTAAATTGTTCTTTTAATTCAGCTAAGAATGCATCTTTAATTTTGTTAGGCACTAAAACACGTGTACCAGCTGTACATACTTGACCAGTATTATTAACAACTTTGCCTGTTGTTGCTTTAGCCGCTTCTTTAATATCTACGTCATCTAGGACGATGTATGGTGATTTGCCACCAAGCTCTAATGATACCTTTTTAAAATATTTAGCAGCTTTTTCCATAATTTTAGAACCAGTAGGGCCTGATCCTGTAAATGACATCATGCGTACTTTAGGATGCTCAGATAAAGGATTCCCAACGCCAGCACCATCACCATTAACAAGGTTAAATACACCTTTAGGAACACCGACTTTATCAAAAATCTCAGCTAAAATAACAGCTGCAAATGGTGTTTCTTCAGATGGTTTAAGTACAACTGGACTACCAGCCGCAAATGCTGCTGCTAATTTTAATGATGTTTGGTTTGTAGGGAAGTTCCACGGTGTAATTAAGCCAGATACACCGATTGCTTCTTTAACAACTAAATCATCTCCGCGGCGTTCTTCAAATTCGTAGTTATCTAATGCGTCTCTCGCTGCAACAAAATGGTTTAGTCCCATTTGATAATGGACACGCTCAGATAATGATAAAGGAGCACCTAATTCATCCGTAATAGCTTGTACAATATCGTCTTTTCTGTTTTCATATTCTTTTACAATTTTATCTAATAACGCTTGTCTTTCTTTCACAGATGTATGACGGAACTCTAAATAAACATCGTCTGCCGCCTCGACGGCTTTATCAACATCAGCTTTATTACCTTTAGCAACTTTCCCGATTACTTCTTCGGTTGCTGGATTTATAACTTCTATCGTTTCATTACTATTACTTTCTACCCATTCGCCATTAATGTATTGCTTTGTGTAGTCTCTCATTATTCTTTCACTCCTCAAGAATGATTTATATATTATTTATCCGTAATGCATACGATATAAACATTACATTCCATTATGATACGCTCCCTTTTAATATGTTCAAAATAAAATGCTTTAAAATTTTGCTGCATCTAATTTTTTATATTTTTAAATAAAAATAACTATTCCTTCATCATCGCAAATAATGCGAAGACTTAGAAATAGTTATAATCAATGCTATGTTTAAACGTCATGTAATTATTTAGCAGTACGTTGATCTGTTAAATCGACATATGATTGCGCCCATGCTTCAATTGGATGTAAAGCCTCTGCTAACGCTTTACCTTTTTCAGTTAGTACATAAATAATTTGTACTGGACTCGTAGAAATGATTTGCTTCTCAACTAACTCCCATTGTGCAAGCTCTGACAACTTAAGACTTAAAGCACGTGGCGTTATTGTTTTCAAATCTCTTTTCATATTGGAAAAGTGTGCTGAACAGTCATTACATCTTGAGAGATAATTAATGATTAATCCATTCCAACTTCTACCAAGTATTTTAAAAGTTTCTTCGAGATACGGACATACTTCCATCATCTTCACCTCTCATCAATAAATTTAGAATGTAAACGAACACCCTTTTTTAATCAGTATAATTATTATACCACAAAACAAGATAAATCTATACAGTTTCCGTCCAAATATCTGCACCTAAAGCTTTTAAGTGTTCTACAATATCTGTATAACCTCTATAAATATGTTTTACATTGTAAATTGTAGTTACACCCTCAGCAATTAAACCAGCAATAATTAAACAAGCTCCTGCTCTTAAATCGCTAGCATAAACTTCAGCACCATGTAATGTTGATGGTTTTATCGTTGCTGTGCCTTCGTCAACTTCAATATTTGCACCCATGCGCTTTAATTCTTCAACATGTTTAAAACGCTCCGGATAAATCGTATCAGTTACAAATGAAGGACCATTTGCCATAAATAATAATGGTGTAATAGGCTGTTGTAAATCAGTAGCAAAACCTGGATATACTAGTGTTTTAATATCAACAAATTGATATGGTGCATTATTATTGATACGAATTCTTTCGTCTCTTACATCAACATTCACACCTAATTCACTAAATTTAGCAGTTAATGTTTCTACATGTTTCGGAACAATATTATTTAATATAACATTTTCTCCACATGCTGCAGCGATACACATATATGTGCCTGCTTCAATTCTATCAGGTATAACTTGATACTCAGAACCATGTAATTCTTTGACACCATTGATTTTAATCGTTGATGTACCCGCTCCCTTAATATTAGCTCCCATACTTGTTAAGAAGTTAGCAACATCAACTACTTCCGGTTCTTTAGCAGCATTTTCAATTACAGTTTGTCCTGTTGCATAAACTGCAGCTAGCATAATGTTAATTGTTGCACCTACGCTAACCATATCTAGAAAAATATGTGCACCTTTTAACTCTTTAGCTTCAATTTTCATTGATGTCGTACTTGATTCATCAATTTCAGCACCTAAAGCTTTAAATCCTTTAATATGTTGATCAATTGGACGTGGCCCAAGTGGACATCCTCCCGGTAAACCAATCACACATTTTTTAAATCTACCTAACATGGCACCCATCATATAGTATGAAGCACGTAATGATTCAACTTTATTATTTGGTAATGCAGCATTTTGTATTTCAGTTGTATCAACTTCTAATTCCGTACCATTTAGTGATGCCTTAATATTTAAATCTTCTAATAAACTCACTAAAGTTTTAACATCAGAGATTTGCGGTAACCCTTCTAATTTCACATGTCCTTGAGCTAATAATGTTGCAGGAATGATAGCTACAGCACTGTTTTTCGCGCCACTGATATTAACTTCCCCATTTAGTGTGCGTCCACCTCTTATTTTTATTACCTCTTGAGCCATATCATTTATCTCCTTTGTCCATTACTTTTTAATTTTTTGCATTATTAGCATTATAAATTAATTTTACTTTATTTGTAAAATAGTTTATTTTAATCGTTAAAATCTTGTCTTTCTATTACGATTGATTAATAACGCATCATTCACCTTAATTAATATATGATGTTATTACCCGCTTGACCATGGTCTAAAGTCTGATTGTTCGCTCAAATATTGACATTATTTTGACAGCCAATTCAGCTTTAGTGGGATTGCTTTTGTATGTTTTTATTCATCAACTACAGCATTTTCTATATAATTATAGCACAATCATTTTTTGTATATTTCATCATTTTTAGCTTCAACTTTTAAAATGTGCTGTATCAATTCGTGCCTTAACAACATAAAAAAGAAGCAAACACCATTCTGTCTGCTCCTTTTTGAAATTAATATCCCTACGTTATTAATAACTTAAAAACTAAATATTAATTATTTAGCACGGTTTGAAGTACCGAACTCTTTAATTTTACCTTTAACTGTTTCTTTGATAGCTTCACGTGCAGGTCCTAAGTATTTACGAGGATCGTAAACTTCTTTGTCGTTATTTAAAACGTCACGAACTGCTTTTGCTGAAGCGATTTGGTTTTCAGTGTTTACGTTAATTTTAGCTGTACCAAATGGAATTGCTTTTTGGATATCTTTAGTCGGGATACCAGTACCACCGTGTAATACTAATGGTAAACCTGTAGATAAACCGATTTCTTCCATTTCTTTAAATCCTAATTTTGGTTCACCTTTGTATGGACCATGAACTGAACCTAATGCTGGCGCTAATGCATCGATACCAGTTTTTTCAACTAGTTCTTGACATTCTTTAGGATCAGCATAAATGATACCGTCTGCTACAACATCATCTTCTTGTCCACCAACAGTACCTAATTCAGCTTCTACAGAAACACCTTTTTCATGAGCGTATTCAACAACTTTTTTAGTTGTTGCTACGTTTTCTTCGAATGGGCTGTGTGAAGCATCGATCATTACTGATGTGAAACCAGCATCGATAGCTTCTTTACATTTTTCGAAGCTTGAACCATGGTCTAAATGGATTGCTACAGGAATAGTGATGTTTAAGTCATGCATTAACCCTTCAACCATTTTAACAATTGTGTAGAAACCGCTCATGTAACGAGCAGCACCTTCAGAAACACCTAAAATTACAGGTGCATTTTCTTCTTGTGACGCTTCTAAAATTGCTTGAGTGAATTCTAGGTTATTAATATTGTATTGACCTACCGCATAACCATTTTCTTTTGCATCAATTAACATTTCTTTCATTGAAACTAAAGGCATGAAAGTTCCTCCTTGAGTGCTTACGCACGTATTTTTCAAAGTAATTATATCAAAAAAATAGCGTCAATGCATTGAAATACTGCAGATTAAATGTGTATTTTTTGAAAAATGCGATAGTTATAATAAATGCAAACGTATACATTTTTATACAATTTAAGCCGTTGCATAATATGTAGTCATTAATTACAATATTTTATAAGTAGATTGGAGGATAAAGATGTCAAAAATCTTAAACACACAACTAATAGGTATCTTTAATAGGCTAGAAAAACAATCTTTGGAAATTCAAATGGCTGCCCAATGTTTAATTCAAGCAATTGGTGGCGAAGGTTATGTTTATGTAAAAGGTTATGATGATTTACAGTTTTTCGAAAGTTTCATTCTACATGGTGATGAGCGTTTAAAATCTAGCCGAAAACTTGACGCTATTAAAGACTTTAAAGAAATTGACTCAACTGATCGTGTATTATTATTCGCACCATTTTATAATGATCAAGTTGCATTAGATATTCAAAAACTTATCGACTTAGATATCGATGTGGTCTTAATAAGCAACAAACCTAAAACAGATGATTTCCCTGATCATCTCGTACATTTTATCGATTTATCTACACCAAGACCTATAGTCTACACTGAAGATTACGATAAGATTGTCCAACCACATGCGATGGCATTGAATTATGTATACTATGACATTTATACACAAATGATTGAAATGACAAGAGACTTAGAATTATAAAAGTCACTATTGTTATTTCATACCTTGTCACTAACATAATATTAAAATTATACGAAAAACCGGTACTTTCAATGTTTAACAATGAAAGTACCGGTTTTATTAGCAAATTTATTTATTTTGTTGATATTTTAATGAAGCTTCAATAAATGATTTAAAAATCGGGTGCGGACGATTTGGTCTAGATAAGAATTCTGGGTGGAATTGACAAGCAATAAAGAAATCATTTGTCGGAATCTCTACCATTTCTACTAAACGTCCATCTGGACTTGTACCAGAAATTACCATACCATTTGCTTCTAATTGTTCTCTATAGTCATTATTAAATTCATAACGATGACGATGTCTTTCTTCAATTTCCGCTTTACCATAAACATCTTGTGCCAATGTACCTTCTTTAATTGAACATGGATATAAGCCTAAGCGTAATGTACCACCTAAATCTTCGATATCTTTTTGTTCTGGTAATAAATCTATAATTGGGTATGGTGTTGCTGGGTCTAGTTCAGCTGAATGTGCGCCTTCAAGGCCTAATACGTTTCTTGAAAATTCAACTGTTGCAAGTTGCATTCCTAAACAAATACCAAAGAATGGTACATTGTTTTCTCTAGCATACTTAATTGCACTAATTTTACCTTCACTTGCACGGAAACCAAATCCACCTGGTACTAAAATACCGTCGACATCTGCAAGGTATTCGGCTGCATTTTCATCTGTTACTTCACTTGAATCAATCCATCTAATGTCAATATCTTTGGCAAAAGGATATCCAGCATGTTTCAATGATTCAACAACTGATAAATATGCATCTTGTAAGCTAACATATTTACCTACTAAACCAATTGTAATTTTACCATCTAAATTATTAACGATATCTAACAACTGTTTCCATTCATCAAGCTGTGTTTCATATTTCGCGTTTAATTGTAAACGTTTAATAACGATATCATCCATATTTTGTTGGCTTAATTGTAATGGAATTTCGTATAAAGAGTCTGCATCACGACATTCAATAACACTTTCTTTATTAATGTCACAGAATAATGCAATTTTATCTTTTAAATCTTGTGTCATTTCATATTCAGTTCTTACAACGATTAAGTCTGGTTGAATACCTAAACCTCGTAATTCTTTAACACTATGTTGTGTTGGCTTCGTTTTCATTTCTCCAGCAGCTTTAATATAAGGCAGTAATGTACAGTGAACATACATAACATTTTCTCTACCTAAATCACTACGAATTTGACGAATCGCTTCAATAAACGGTAATGACTCAATATCACCTGTTGTACCGCCAATTTCAGTGATAACAACGTCTGCATTCGTACTTTCCCCTGCAAGTAATAAACGTTCTTTAATTTCATTTGTAATATGCGGAATAACTTGAACTGTTCCGCCTAAGTAATCACCACGACGTTCTTTTTTCAGTACGTGTGAATACACTTTACCGGCTGTTACATTTGAAAACTTGTTTAAATTAATATCAATAAATCTTTCGTAATGTCCTAAGTCTAGGTCAGTTTCTGCACCATCATCCGTTACGAATACTTCACCATGTTGATAAGGACTCATTGTACCTGGGTCAACATTTAAGTATGGATCGAATTTTTGAATTGTTACATTAAGACCTCTATCTTTTAATAATCTACCTAGAGAAGATGCTGTAATACCCTTCCCTAATGATGAAACTACGCCACCTGTTACAAAAATAAATTTTGTCATGTCTTGACCTCCTAATTATTAAAGGGAATGCTTCCTCATCAATTGTAAAAATTACGTAAAACATAACATTTGAGTAAGCTCATTCAAGTTGTTTGTTTGTCGAATTCGACAAAATTAAATTCTGTTTACTTACCGTTTCCATACTGCTATGTCACTATGTATATCATTTACAACTTTGATTATTGCGTTATCATTTCTTGATTTACTCAATTAAATAAAAAAACGCTCCCTCTCACAAATTTTGTAAGGGGAGCGTATAAATTTTATACACGTGTCCTATTTAAAGGAGCCCGAATAAAATTTTATCATCTTTCAACTAAAAGTCAAACAAAAAATTATGCTTTGAAGTCTTCTTCGTCTTCAAAATCTTCTTCGTCTTCATCTAGTTCATCTTCATCTTCTTCAATGACTATATCCGAATGATTGATTTCTTCTTCAACTTGCTCATCTTCAGGATCATTTAATTCTTCTTGATCATCAGTTTGAGCTGGAATATCGTCATCATCATCCAATTCATCTTCACCCAATAATTTTAAGTTTTGATCTTCTTCATCATCGGCGTCTAAAATATCAAATTTTTGAATTGTTGGTGCAATTTTCTCTTCGATATCATCTACTGAGTACCAGTCACGTAATCCCCATAAGTTTTCACCAACATTTAAAAAACGTCCATCTGTATTTAAATCTGTGTAAAATTGTACAACACGAGTTTCAATTTCCTCATACTCATAATCACCTAATGCTCTAAATTCATCGATGATATCATATAAGTTCATTGTTTCACCTTTATCATTCAATAATGTATAAGCCATATCAATAAATGATTTTTCATCAACCATTTGTTTTGTATAATCTTGAATTTTCATTGCCCAATACTTCCTTTCGAAGGATATAATCTAAATTTATACGTCTGAATTCATTTATATATAGTAACAAAACTAAATTATAAATGACAATATCATATTTCGCAATCACTGTTAGTAATTTAAATATTTTTCGAAAACGACATAATCATCAGTTTGTTCGATTTCAACGAAATTACTATTTAGACATAATGGTTTAAAATCATTATTCTCTCCAAACAGAATCATCGTAATCACATTAAGGTTGTCATAGTTTTTTCTTAAGTAAGTTGGCAATTGTCGCAGCGCACTTGAACCAATACCATTAAAGCGATATGATTTATCCACTTCAATAGCAGCAATGTTCATGCGTTCACCAATCTGCTCCAATGCGATAAAGCCAACCTTTTGACCATCAATCATTAAATTAATGATATGTACATTGGTCACTTCTGAACGACTTTCTTCTTCAAGCTTTAATGACGAAACATGTTTTGAATCTAAGTCCAAGTAATATAGTCGTTCTTTGCCGATTGGTCCTTCTTCTTTAGTCGCTGTATGCATGAATCCAGCACGTTCGTATAGGTTCCAAGCATTGTCATTTTCCGCATCTACTACTAGATATAGATGATTAAAATCAGGAAATACACCTTGAACATATTGCGGCAATGACATCATTATTTTCGTGCCATATCCAAAACCTTGATATTTTTCATTAATCGATAATGAACGAATATAAACGACATTTTCAGGTGTATCATAACCTTCATGCTGATAGTAACGATGTAATACAAAAAAGCCCACCACTTCATTTTTATCGTTTATTGCTACGTTAGCAATCCTATCAGCATCATTAATTGCATCATCAATAACTTCTTTAGGTAAAGATGAATATATTTGTTGTCTTTCATTCAAGTCAAAATCATTAATTGCTGAACGATATTGTTCATCAAATGCTTTTAAAGTGATACCTTCAAAACAAAGTTCTTTAGCCATATATTTAACCCCTATCTTTTTATATATGAAGCATGAATCCCCATATTATTTTACCTATTATTTCACTACGATACCATTATTTACTCTAAGTTAAATAAATTACTTATTTATATTTTTTAATTTTTAAAATTAATGTGCTATTCCTCATTACTTATCATTTTAATCAGAGACTTACAAATACACTGCGTACGAACTACTTTTAATATTGCGTCACTAACTAACAATCCTATACAACTTCAAAATTCCTAGAAAATAATATATATAACTTAACGTCTACGTTTGTAATACATTAATTGCGATACGCTTACAATGTTGAAATACAATGGCATCAAATTTGTTAATAATTACTATTATTACTTGTTTTTTAGTCATTTTACTATACTATTATTTAAGGATAGACATTAATAATGAGGTGGGAATCTTATGAAAGTTGGCATTGACGCTGGCGGTACACTAATTAAAATCGTTCAAGAGCAAGATAACCAACGTACTTTTAAAACTGAATTAACTAAAAATATTGATCAAGTTGTGGAATGGTTAAACCAACAGCAAATTGAAAAATTATGCTTAACTGGAGGTAATGCAGGTGTCATTGCTGAAAACATCAACATTCCTGCACAAATTTTTGTAGAGTTTGATGCTGCATCTCAAGGACTAGGTATTTTGTTAAAAGAGCAAGGCCATGACTTAGCAGATTATATTTTTGCAAATGTTGGTACCGGTACGTCACTACATTATTTCGATGGCCAATCACAACGTCGTGTAGGCGGTATCGGTACAGGTGGTGGCATGATTCAAGGACTCGGTTATTTACTAAGTCAAATCACTGATTATAAACAGTTAACTGACATGGCACAACACGGTGATCGTAACACTATCGATTTAAAGGTTAGACATATTTATAAAGATACCGAACCACCCATTCCCGGTGATTTAACAGCAGCTAATTTTGGTCATGTACTACATCATTTAGATGCTGATTTTACACCTAGCAATAAATTAGCAGCCGTTATTGGTGTCGTTGGCGAAGTTGTTACGACAATGGCCATTACTGTTGCACGTGAATTTAAAACTGAAAATATCGTTTATATCGGTTCTTCATTTCATAATAACGCTTTATTACGCAAAGTTGTGGAAGATTATACTGTGTTACGCGGTTGCAAACCGTACTATGTTGAAAACGGCGCATTTTCAGGTGCTATTGGTGCATTATATTTAGGAAAATAGAAAAAGACCATTTATATGAGCGTTGTTTTAAATAAACGCTATATAAATGGCCTTTTATTTTATGGTCTACGTGTTTTGAATACGTATTGTTCCATTTATTATCACTTAATTACTTACAACTCAATTCAATTAAAATGTAAGTTCATTAGACAATTTTTGCGCTGAAACAATTGTACCAACCACGCCAGTTTTTAAATCTATCGCAACGGCTTTATGATCATCTCTAAGTTCATCTAGCCATTCTCCGAAAACAGAACCTTCAATCGTAATTAAATCACACTCTTCAAAATCTTCATCTCGAACTTTTAACGCTCTGTTTTTAATACTCCATACAGGCATAATATGCGGCTTTTTTTCGTCGCTATCATTTTCACTAATGAGAATAAACTGCTTACTACCTTTTTTAGTTAAGCCGTATACTTCATCATATTTCGCTACATCTTGGACAAATTCTTTGATTCTAATTTTATCTAATTCCGTCATCACTTCTTGTGTAACAGCTACAACGTTTAGTAGATGCCCTTCTTCTTCCATTGTTTGATTCATAATAATATGGTCTTGTTCATCAAACAATTCATCTAATTCATAAGTAGCAAAACGATCAACGTCCATTTTTACAACTTTATCAAATGGAATATCACGACTTGTTAAAAATGATACGGCCACACTTTCTTCTGTCCAAACGCCTACATACGCTTCACTTTTATAATTTAGGCGTACTAGTTTTTTATTTTTAGAGGCGAAATAAATACATTCATTTATTAATATATCTCTAAAGAATGGATATGCTTTATAAGACATGCTTGACCCTCACTTTTTAAAATATGTCATACATAAAATAGTAAATGACTCCAACAAGTTAGTCAATTAGACATATTATGAATTCAATTTAATGTCATGTTTTTCATTTTAAAAATTCAATAGCATTAAATTTTACGTATACACAAATTCGGTCTATAACACGAAACATATCTAGTTACTAAAAATTTCAAAACGATAACCTTTAGTATACCTTTATCAACAAAATGGCAACTCTTATAACATAGTGAAATAAAAGTCGCCATTTAATATTAGTATTACAAAGTATTGCCATATCATAAATTTAATTATTGTTGACTAGAATCGAAAAAAGCTTGTTACAAGCGCATATTCAGTCAACTACTGGCAACATAACATTGTAGCGCCTTATGTTCCGAACTCTAATAGTGTTCAAGTTCAGCTAAAAATGCGCGTTCATTCTCCAGTACTGTTTCTTTTGAATCTCCATGCCAAATACAGCCAAACCTTGATTTAACTTTATCTTCACCGTACCAATCACCATCATAATAAGATAACGGGTATAAACTACCTTCTTTGACATATTTCAAAATCGTATTGAAGAAATGTGTGTTATCACCTTTTGAATGATAACTATAAAACTTTTGATATCCTGAATTCAACTCATTAGCAAGTAATAACATGCTCGTTGAACCATTTTGTCTAAAGTTTAAATCAATCGCATAAACGTTATCATCCTCATCGACGAGTAGGTCAAAACCAGCTACACCAAAGAATCCTTGATTCACACCGTTTTCCATAATTTGTCTACCTGCTTCTATAACGTGCTCTGGTACATTAGTAGTATTTTCATTTCCGTTATAAAATCCGTACTTATCCGTTAATTGCGTTGCCGCACCAAGATATTGAATGCCTAGCGATTCCGAGTATGCAAACTGAACGCAATAATTCGCTTTTTCTTCAATCTTCTGTTCGATAATAAGCGAATTCGTTTCAGCAGTTGCCTCTTTAATACGCGTTATCGCTTTTTGTAAATCTGCATCATGATAACAAATCATAACGCCATAGCCACCTGCTGTCGGAAGATCATCTCCCGGCTTAATTACAAACGGGAATTCCCAATTCTTAATCTCGTTTTCGAATTGCTCAATTTTTACAACTTTTCTTTTTGGTAAAAACTTCCCATTTGTCCATTCAGGTATTCTTGCTTTATTATTTAAAGCAACAAATAACGTTTTATCTAATGCATAATATTGCTGATTCAAGATTGTTTCATCATGAATATATTGAAAATAAATCTTTTTATTTTCCTTATGTGCCAATTGTTTAATCAAGTTTTCGTAAGATTGCTGATTGTTAAATGTATAAATTGAGTTCGGTACATCCTTACCAATAACTTGAAATAGCTGATGCAATTTATCTGTCGCACTAGCTTCGTGAACAATAACAGGTAATTGATTTGCTATTAATAACTCCCTACCAGTTAAAAAATTAGATTGATGTTCGTCCGGTTTCAACCATGGATTCGATATATACGAAGGTCTTGACGTATAGACAACATCTTTGTCATATAAATCACTTAACGTTAAGTTCGGCTCATTACCATTATTTGTCATTACTTCCCATTCCCTTTCAAATGCGCATGCTCTTCAATAATGTCTTGATAAACGTCTTGATTTGTAATTAACTCTAACCCCATCAACGCCATTATTTTAGCACCTTTAATTAATGCTTCATCACCATGTACACTCGCAGCTGCTTCTCTAAATCTATGCGTATGTCCTACTAAATTACGTGATCCTATTTTAATATGAGGATGTATTGTTGGCACAACATGACTTACGTTCCCTGTATCCGTAGAGCCATAACCAAAATCATCATCAATAACTGCTTCACCAACTTCTTCAGCATATTTAGCAAATAAATCATCTAATTTCGGCGTTTTAATGAATTCATTCACACCGTTTTGAATTGGACCAAATTCATAATCACAACCAGTCTGTATCGCAGCTCCACGTGCGATTTGATTTACTTTTTCTGTTAATATATCCAATTCTTTACGCGTCATTGCTCTAGTATAAAAACGAGCATGTGTATAGTCTGGAATAATATTAGCTGCTTTCCCGCCATCTAGAATCACACCATGCACACGTTGATCTTTTTTAATATGTTGTCGTAGTTGTGCTACACCATTAAAATAACTAATCATAGCGTCTAATGCATTTAACGCTTCATCTGCATTTTCAGAGGCATGAGCACTTTTTCCGTAAAATTTAACATCTAAAACATCCACTGCCAAAGTATCAATCGTTTTATAAGTTTCATTTCCCGGATGAATCATTAAGGCAATGTCTATTTGATCAATCACACCAGCCTTGACATAAGAAGCTTTAGCGCTACCATTTTCCCCACCTTCTTCAGCTGGACATCCAAGAACGACTACTTTACCACCAATTTGGTCAATCACTTGCTTCAAACCAATTGCACCAAGCACACTTGCAGTTCCAATGATATTATGACCACAAGCATGACCCAATCCTGGCAAAGCATCGTATTCTGCTAAAAAACCTATAGCTGGCCCGTCAAGACCTGAATCATATGTCGCTATAAACCCAGTTGCATGCCCAGCAATCTCGGTTTCAATTTCAAAATCATGCTCTTTCAAACGATCTATTAAAGTTCGAGACGCAAATATTTCTTCATTACCAAGTTCAGGACGTTCATGAATTCTATGACTGATTTCGATATAACTATATTTATTTGTTTCTATATAATCGAGAATTTGTTGTTTTTCACTCATTTTTTACTATCTCCCTTTTACCCTACACTCATTTTAATCATCCACAATATTTTGTTCTTTCAAAATGAATTATTACTTATTCTATCGGTTTTATCTCATGATGTCATCTAGTTTTTCTTTATTTACAAAATTTTCTAATAACTAAAAGCCTTTCATAAATTTATAAAACAGTTTCAAATTGTAAAACATAAGCCCTATTGTTACAATTTAAGTATTGTTAGAAACACAACTTACAACAAACTTAAGTTTTATAATGCAACAAATCATAAGCGTTTTATAGTTTTGAGTAGTTAATAGGAGGAAATTCAAAATGACAAAAATGAATGTTGAAAGTTTCAATTTAGATCATACTAAAGTGGTTGCCCCATTTATTAGATTAGCGGGAACGATGGAAGGATTAAACGGAGATGTCATTCACAAATACGACATTCGTTTCAAACAACCAAACAAAGAACATATGGATATGCCCGGACTACATTCATTAGAACATTTAATGGCTGAAAATATTAGAAATCATAGTGACAAAGTTGTTGATTTAAGTCCTATGGGTTGCCAAACTGGTTTCTATGTATCATTTATTAATCATGATAATTATGATGATGTATTAAATATTGTTGAAGCAACTTTAAATGATGTGCTAAAAGCTACTGAAGTGCCTGCTTGTAATGAAGTACAATGTGGCTGGGCAGCAAGTCATTCATTAGAAGGTGCTAAAACTATCGCTCAAGCATTTCTAGACAAACGAAACGAATGGCATGATGTTTTCGGTACAGGAAAATAAATCTTAGTCGATCAAGTTAATCAGAAAAGCAGTCGAACAATGATGTTACAATCGCCATTGTCCAACTGCTTTTTATTATGCTTCAAAGTCAAAAAATCGAACAAATGAAAAAGTAAAATCTTTAACATTTGTCCGATTTATTTAAGAACCACTATAATTTCTTAATTAGTCCCATTAACACGAACTGCATAGGTAACCTTAAATATAGTTGCCATGTTGGCAATTGTTTATCTCCTAAAGGTAACTTTTTAACTGCCATATAGATATTAGCTGGGAATACAGCTAGCAAGAATAGATTGATTGTATTTTTCAAGCATTGAGATGGTCTTTTAATTAAAAGTGCAAGTCCAAATAATATCTCAAAGATTCCTGTAACAAGAACCGCTGTTTTTCGAAGTGGCAAACATTTCGGTATGATATTTCTAAATTGTCGTTCTCGTGTAAAATGCAATACACCTATTACACTAAAACCTATTCCTAATAAATATCTTAGTATGTTCAATCAGCTTCAACTCCTACTCTGTAATGATTTTATGAATTAATGTAGGCGATACAACATGATCAGCAATTGTTATGCTTGAATCTAATTTTTTAACAACATCGTCTACATCTTGGCGATTACTGTGAATCGTTAATAATGATTCTCCTTCTTCTACTTTATCACCAATTTTTTTATTTAAAACAATACCAACCGCTAAATCAATATCATCCTCTTTTGTTAAACGTCCCGCTCCTAACATCATCGAAGCGACACCTATATCGTTAGAGACTAACTCAGTCACATAACCTGATTTTTTAGCTTTATATTCGATTTGATATTGAGCTTGTGGCAAACGCTCTGGATGGTCAATAACTGTTTCGTCGCCACCTTGGTTTTTAATAAATGTTTTGAATTTTTCTAATGCTGCACCTGAATCAATTGCCTCAATTAGCAATGCTCTCGCTTCTTCAAGCGTTTCAGCTTTGTTTGCAAGTACAACCATTTGAGAACCTAATGTTAGTACAAGTTCTGTTAAATCTTTCGGACCATGTCCTTTCAACGTATCAATTGCTTCTTGTAACTCAAGCGCATTGCCAATCGCACGTCCAAGTGGCTGATTCATATCAGAAATAATCGCCATCGTATTACGTCCCACATTATTACCAATACGTACCATTGCGTGCGCTAATGCTTCAGCATCTTCTAATGTTTTCATAAATGCACCGCTACCAGTTTTTACATCTAATACAATTGCATCTGCACCAGCAGCAATCTTTTTACTCATAATTGAAGAGGCAATTAATGGTATTGAATTGACAGTACCAGTAACATCCCTTAAGGCATATAATTTTTTGTCTGCAGGAGTTAAATTTCCTGATTGTCCTACAACTGCCACTTTATTTTCATTAACCAATTTCACAAATGTTGCTTCATCTATTTCAACATGAAAACCATCAATTGCTTCTAATTTATCAATCGTACCACCTGTATGACCTAATCCACGCCCACTCATTTTTGCAACAGGAACATCTACAGCTGCTACTAATGGTGCTAAAACCAACGTAGTTGTATCTCCTACACCACCTGTTGAGTGCTTATCTACTTTGACACCTTTGATATCACTCAAATCTATCATATCACCAGAATTAACCATAGCCATCGTTAATGCTGCACGCTCATCATCATTCATATCTTGGAAATAAATCGCCATTGCTAAACTTGATGCTTGGTAATCAGGAATATCCCCTTTAACATAGCCGTCAATAAAGAAATTAATTTCTTCCGTTGTTAGCGTATGACCGTCACGCTTTTTCTCAATAATGTCTATCATTCTCATTTTTATCATCCTTTTCTTAAAAAGCTTAGGACAAAGCATCTGCGCTTTCTCTAGTCCATTTTTAAAAGCACAAGCGAAAATTATTATAGCAAGCTATCGATTTCATTTTTAATATCACAATTTAAATGCGATGTTATTATTCTTAAATAGATTGGTTATAACGTCAAAGTCCCTATTAAATTATCTTAGAATCATCATGGCATTTATGATGTCTTAAAGCTGATATCGACATACTTATATATGGTTACGATGTCCCATGCTTACATGTTTTTTATAAAATTAGTAATCTGAATCTGCTTCTAAACCTTGCATAATTTGAACGCCTGCGCTCGCACCAATACGTGTCGCACCTGCTTCAACCATTTTATTGAAATCTTCTAAATTACGTACGCCACCTGATGCTTTTACTTCTACATCAGCACCTACTGTATCTTTCATTAATTTAACGT
>NZ_JACVZO010000127.1:0-357 GCF_017151845.1 Staphylococcus sp. EG-SA-17 | reverse complement strand
ACATTCATATGTCTGGTGACTATAGCAAGGAGGTCACACCTGTTCCCATGCCGAACACAGAAGTTAAGCTCCTTAGCGTCGATGGTAGTCGAACTTACGTTCCGCTAGAGTAGAACGTTGCCAGGCAGTTTTTTAATCAAATTTTGGTTAAAAAATAAAATCGACAAGATAAAAAAAGTTATTGACTTAAATGTTAATAAAATGTATAATTAATTCTTGTCGGTAAGAAAAATGAACATTGAAAACTGAATGACAATATGTCAACGTTAATTCCAAAAACGTAACTATAAGTTACAAACATTATTTAGTATTTATGAGCTAATCAAACATCATAATTTTTATGGAGAGTTTGATCCT
>NZ_JACVZO010000126.1:0-359 GCF_017151845.1 Staphylococcus sp. EG-SA-17 | reverse complement strand
TTAAATGAAAAAGGCGAAGTAATTGGAACAACTACAACAGATGAAAATGGTAAATATCGTTTCGATAATTTAGATAGCGGTAAATACAAAGTTATTTTTGAAAAGCCTGCTGGCTTAACACAAACAGGTACAAATACAACTGAAGATGATAAAGATGCAGATGGTGGCGAAGTTGACGTAACAATTACGGATCATGATGATTTCACACTTGATAACGGATACTTCGAAGAAGATACATCAGATAGCGACTCAGATTCAGATAGCGATTCAGAATCAGATAGCGACTCAGACTCAGACAGCGACTCAGATTCAGATAGCGACTCAGATTCAGACAGCGACTCAGATTCAGATAGCGATTC
>NZ_JACVZO010000125.1:0-380 GCF_017151845.1 Staphylococcus sp. EG-SA-17 | reverse complement strand
TTTCTTCAACTAAGTCACGATATAATGCTTTTGAATTTTCGTTCAATTTCGATTCGTGATTTTGAATACTTTTCTTCCACACAAATGTATATCTATTGGCATTAGCTTCTACTTATGTACCATCAATAAAAATTGAATTATTATCAATAAGATTTTGCTTTAAACATTGACTATGGAACTGAATAAATAAAGATTAAATTAACGCATCAGTATTAGGATTCACTCTAAAACGATTAATAGTTTTATAAGAAGGTGTTTGATTTTGAGCTAACCACATCATTCGAATACTGTCATGAAGTAATTTCTCTATTCTTCGACCAGAAAATACAGATTGAGTATATGCATATAAGATGATTTTTAACATCATTTTTGGATGATAG
>NZ_JACVZO010000124.1:0-385 GCF_017151845.1 Staphylococcus sp. EG-SA-17 | reverse complement strand
ATGATGCTTATGAACCAACAACAGATGGTGTAACGAAAGATCATGGCACACCAACGACAGCAGATGATGTAACAGGAGCAGTAACAATCCCAGATTATCCAGCAGATAAAGAACAACCAACAATTACAGTGGATGATGCAACACAATTACCAGACGGTAATACACCAGGTAAAACAGAAGTAGATGTGACAGTGAAATATCCAGATGGTACGGAAGATCACATTAAAGTACCAGTAACAGTAGGAGAACAAGCAGAT
This sequence comes from Staphylococcus sp. EG-SA-17, assembly GCF_017151845.1. Classification (NCBI taxonomy): domain Bacteria; kingdom Bacillati; phylum Bacillota; class Bacilli; order Caryophanales; family Staphylococcaceae; genus Staphylococcus; species Staphylococcus sp. EG-SA-17. The sequence goes on along the minus strand of NZ_JACVZO010000124.1, from coordinate 128 downwards.
AATGATGCTTATGAACCAACAACAGATGGTGTAACGAAAGATCATGGCACACCAACGACAGCAGATGATGTAACAGGTTCAGTGACAATCCCAGATTATCCAGCAGATAAAGAACAACCAACAATTAC
>NZ_JACVZO010000123.1:0-422 GCF_017151845.1 Staphylococcus sp. EG-SA-17 | reverse complement strand
GCCTGAGTCAACACGTACGCAAATCGATCAAATCATCGATGAAGCGAAAGCATACAATTTTAAATCTGTATGTGTGAATCCAACGCATGTTAAATATGCAGCAGAGCGACTAGCTGATTCAGAGGTGTTAGTTTGTACGGTAATAGGATTCCCATTAGGTGCGTCGACAACTGCAACGAAAGCATTTGAAACAGAAGATGCAATTCAAAATGGTGCAGACGAAATTGACATGGTCATCAACATCGGCGCATTAAAAGATGGGCGTTTTGATGATGTACAACAAGACATTGAAGCGGTGGTTAAAGCTGCGAAAGGTCACACAGTAAAAGTGATTATTGAGACGGTATTGTTGGACCATGACGAAATTGTAAAAGCGAGTGAATTAACAAAAGCGGCTGGTGCGGACTTCGTTAAAACTTCAA
>NZ_JACVZO010000122.1:0-423 GCF_017151845.1 Staphylococcus sp. EG-SA-17 | reverse complement strand
AGCCGTATCGGAAGGTGCGGCTGGATCACCTCCTTTCTAAGGATATATTCGGAACATCTTCTTCAGAAGATGCGGAATAACGTGACATATTGTATTCAGTTTTGAATGTTTATTTAACATTCAAATAATTTTTGGTTAAAGCGATATTGCTTATGAAAATAAAGCAGTATGCGAGCGCTTGACAATCTATTCTTTTTAAAGAAAGCGGTTGTCAGACAATGCATTAAGAAAAATTAAAGCGGAGTTTACTTTTGTAAATGAGCATTTGATTTTTTGAAAATAAAGCAGTATGCGAGCGCTTGACTAAAAAGAAATTGTACATTGAAAACTAGATAAGTAAGTAAAATATAGATTTTACCAAGCAAAACCGAGTGAATAAAGAGTTTTAAATAAGCTTGAATTCATAAGAAATAATCGCTAGTG
>NZ_JACVZO010000121.1:0-429 GCF_017151845.1 Staphylococcus sp. EG-SA-17 | reverse complement strand
TGTAGTTAAAATCAAAGGCAAATCGTATAGATTAAAAGATCATTCACCTAAGAAGGAAATTACTTAGCAAACAATTTTGTACATTCTTATACAATCATTTATGTACATTTTTATATTGACATTTACATCTTGACTTATGCTTCTTTCCTCTCCTTCGGCTCTCGCTTACTCATTTAGCTCTACTAAACTCGTTGCACTCTTTTCTCGTTTCGTCAGATTCAAACGTTTTCACTTCGCCAAGCCATTTTTCTTTGTGTTTGCTTTTTATTTTGACGTTTTAGACATAAAAAAAAGAGACCTCACGGTCTCAATGCGGCTCATCGCATCCATTTTTTGCCTGGCAACGTTCTACTCTAGCGGAACGTAAGTTCGACTACCATCGACGCTAAGGAGCTTAACTTCTGTGTTCGGCATGGGAACAGGTGTGAC
>NZ_JACVZO010000120.1:0-430 GCF_017151845.1 Staphylococcus sp. EG-SA-17 | reverse complement strand
CCTAATTTCTTAATTGTCGTCACAATGATAATACCGAATGCGAGTGATGCGAGTGCGTCTAGCGTATTATAACCGTCAATAAACCCTTTTAATAAGACACTATTACTATAGTTTGCGCTTACCGGGGCATGACTAATACCGCCCATTGGTTTAATAAATGCTAAGACAACTACGATACCTAGTAATACTAAAAATACTGGATTTAAGAATTTACCTATGTAATCTAAAATTTTAGATGGCTTTCTTGAGAAAAACCATGCTATAAGAAAGAATAAAATACTAAATATCGGTAATACAATTTTTCCAGTACCTGCCGAAATAAATGGTGAAAATGCAATTTCATACGATGTTGTTGCAAGCCTCGGTAAAGCAAAGAATGGTCCAATGACTAAATATAAGGCAATCGTAAATGCGTACGCATAGCCTTTAC
>NZ_JACVZO010000119.1:0-431 GCF_017151845.1 Staphylococcus sp. EG-SA-17 | reverse complement strand
GGTTATATCGAGGTGAAGGCAAACCTCGCCACCGCCACCACCATCACCGATCGCCTGCTTACGTTGCAGGCCGATCTCGATGCAATCAATGGCTGGCTCGGCAAAAACTACAGCTTCGCCAGCTACTCGATCGGTGGCCGATCGCTCAACAAATACACAATGGCGGATCTCTACATGATGCGCGGGCGCATGCAAAGCGAGCTGCAAAACCTCAAGGATGCCGAGAAGATCCGGCGCGGCAAAGGCACAAGCAAACTCATTCTGGTGAGGTTTAACTAATGTTCGGCATTTCATTCACGAAAAAACGCAAAAAGGATTTGCGCGCAGCTCCACGCCAGCGGCAATTTGCCGCGGCTAAAATTGATCGCCTCACTGAAAGCTGGCGCGGGATCACCGGCTCAGCTGATACCGGCGTGCAAATGACACTCACA
>NZ_JACVZO010000118.1:0-434 GCF_017151845.1 Staphylococcus sp. EG-SA-17 | reverse complement strand
GCGTCGATCCGCCCACCGCCCGCGGCGGCATCATCTTCGGGCTGCGCGCTTTCAAGGATCGCTGCACGGCCTCGAACTCCGCCACCGTTATGATCGGCGGCACCTCCATGATGGCGTGCTCGGTCTCCGGCTTCGCGCGCCCCTTCTTCACGTCATAGGTGTTGAAGCGGTGCTCGCCGATATAGGTGGTCCGCGTCAGCACCTGATGGACCATGCCCTTGCCCCACCGACCGCCATGGCGCGTGCGGATATTATTCTCATTGAGCCAGCACGCGATCGCCATGACCCCGATCGGCCCGCGCCCATCCGCGCCTTCCAGCGCCAGCCGGAAAATGCGGCGCACCGTTTCGGCGTGGAGCGGATCGATCTCCAGCTTTTTCTTGATCTTCGCGCCGCGCTGCTCGGCCGCGACCGCGCGATAGCCGATCGGAGGA